>JAAZBQ010000167.1 GCA_012513725.1 Chloroflexota bacterium | reverse complement strand
TTCACGACGCCCCCTGAAGGGGGCTCCGGATCGTCCGGCGTCTGGGAACGGCTTGGCAGCCGGTGTGTGGCGCGCTGAGTCCCAAGCCCTCCTTCCCACCACACTTCGCTCAACCCGTCATCCTGAGGCCTGCCCTGAGGTCTGCCGAAGGGTCCGCCGAAGGACCTCCGACGCGCTGGGTCTCAGGCCTCCCTGTAGCGACAACACGTCCACGTAAGGTTCATGTGCGGTAGAGGTCCATCGGTCGGCAGACCTCCCTCAGGATGACGGCAAAGGAGGATGTCGCGCGCTAGGCAATGCTGTGGAGTCCCCGCCTCGACAGGGCATGCACTGCACTCCCTTCACGACCAGGCCCCCAACCGAGCCCACTCCCGGAGGCGTCCACCCATTCCCCCGCGCCCCACATCGTCGTCTCCTCGCCGCTTCCCTATCCGTTCCATCCGTCTATCCGTGGAATCCGTGGTAGATCCCCAATACCCTGCGCTACCCGGACGCGCGGGCCGTGCGGATCCGCGGCCCCTTGGACGCCGGCGCCGCCGCGGCCGCTGCCGGATCGTGGATGCGGCACCCGCCGCCCGCCACGTGGGCCTCGTACTCGTCGCGGAAGAGCCGCAGGCTGCTCATCAACGGGCCCACCTGGGCGTCGCCCATGGGGCAGAACGTCTTGCCGCCGATCCCCTCGGCGAGGGCGTCGAGCGCGGCGATGTCCGCCGGCGCGCCCCGACCGTCGGTGATCCGCGTCAGCGCCTCGAGGGTGCGCTGCGAGCCCACCCGGCAGGGGACGCACCGCCCGCATGATTCGTGGGCGAAAAAGCGGGCGGTGCGCCGCGCCACGTCCACCATGCAGGTGTCCTCGTCCATCACCACGATGGCGCCGGTGCCCAGCGCCGAGCCGGCCTTGGGCAGCGCGTCAAAGTCCATCGTCACGTCGATCTGGTCGCCGGTGAGGAGGCCCGTCGAGGCCCCGCCCGGGATGATGGCCTTGATCCTTTTGTCGCCCCGCACCCCGCCGGCGTGCTCGTAGATGATCTCGCGCAGCGGCACCCCCAGGGGCAGTTCGAACACGCCCGGCCGGTTCACGTGCCCGCTGACGCAGAATATCTTGGGCCCGGCGGACCCGGACGTGCCGATGCCGGCGTACCACTCGGGGCCGTGGAGGACGATGTGGGGCACGTTGGCCAGGGTCTCCACGTTGTGCACCAGGGTCGGCTGGTGCAGATAGCCGTACTGCGCCGGATAGGGGGGCTTGAGACGGGGCTCGCCCCGACGTCCCTCGAGCGACTCGATCATGGCGGTCTCTTCGCCGCAGATGTAGGCGCCCGCCCCGCGGTGCACGGTGAGGTCCAGCGAGTAGCCGCTCCCCAGGATGTTCTCCCCGAGGAATCCGCGCTCATAGGCGTCGGCAATGGCCTTGATCCACCGCTTGACCCCCACAAAGAACTCGCCGCGGATGTAGACGAACGCCCGCGACGCCCCCACGGCATAGGCGGCAATGATGGCCCCCTCGATCACCTGATGGGGGTCGCGCTCGATGAGCACGCGGTCCTTGAACGTGCCCGGCTCGCCCTCGTCGGTGTTCACGCAGAGGTATTTCTGCACGTTCTCCTGGGGCATGAACGACCACTTGAGGCCGGCGGGAAAGCCGGCGCCGCCGCGGCCCCGCAGCCCGGAGGCCTTGACCATGGCGATCAGGTCGGCGGGGGTGTGCTCGTTCAGCGCCTTGCGCAACGCCTCATAGCCGCCCGTGGCCAGGTACACGTCGATGGTCTCCGAGCGCGCCAGGTCCACGCGACGGAGCAGTACGGGCTCAAAGGTTGTCGCCATGTCAGCCCCCTCTCCGCAGTTCGTCGAGCAGTTCGTCCACGCGTTCCGGGGTCAGGTGCTCGTACAGGGTGTCGTTCACCCGCATGGCCGGCGAGCGATCGCAGGCGGCCAGGCACTGGACGGTCTGGAGCGTGAACAGCCCGTCGGGCGTGGTCTCCCCCTCCTCGATCCTCAGTCGCTCCCGAAGGTGGTCGACCAGGCGGTCGGCCCCGTGGGCCAGGTGGCACGAGAGCCCCTCGCAGACCTGCAGGACGTAGCGGCCCACCGGCTCGGTGCGGAACATCGAGTAAAAGGTGGCGGTCTCATAGACGTCCTTGGGGCGCATGTCCAGCCGGGTGGCCACCCGCTCGACCGCCTCGGGCGTCAGGCTGCCGTACTGCTCCTGGGCCACATAGAGGGCCGTCAAGAGCATGGCGCGCTTGGCGGCGCTGCCGTTGGCAGATGGGTCAATGCTCACGTCGCTAGCCCCCTTTCACGCAGCGGATCTGCAAGAGGTACACGGATTCCGCGGATAGCGGATACCGATGGCACGGATTCGGCCCGAACCGGGACGGACCTCTCACGCCCTACACTCAGAGCCACCCTGTCCCGAAAGGCCTCACATCCCCGTCATCCTGAGTAGCCCATGTCGCCGCGGCGCCACTCATGGCGCAAGAAACCGCGGAAGGCAGACAGGATGCACAGGATTCACAGGATTCACAAGATGGATCCTCGCGGCCGTCCGTCGAGGGT
>JAAZBQ010000166.1 GCA_012513725.1 Chloroflexota bacterium | reverse complement strand
GTTCGCTGGACGCGTCGGGGGGCCGCGGCCCCTCCCAGCCCCCTCGCCCATGCCCCACACCCTCTCGATCCCGCTCACAGCGGCCCGCTCACAGCGGCCCGCTCACAGCGAACCGCTCACAGCGAACCGCTCACAGCGGCCCGCTGCCAGCGGCTTGCTGCCAGCGGCTTGCTCATCGCGGTCCCGATACGTTCCGGCCTCCGACTCCTGCGCCCCAACAGGAGCGGTGGCCGCCGTCGACGACTCGTCGTGGCAGGGAGGTAAGTGTTATGGCCCCAGTGCAAAGTTCGAGCTGCGCGGCACAGGCCGCCGGGCGTGCGTGCATCCTATGCACAGGATGCCCCGAGAACCGCATCGACGGCGCGGAGATGCGCGAACTGCTCCTCGCCGAGTCGTGGGAGATGACGGACGACCACCGGGAGGCCGATCTCGTCGTCTATGTCTCGTGTGCGCTGACCAGCCGCAACGAAGAGCTGTCGCTCGACACGGTCCGCAGGCTGCAGCGCGAGATGCGACCAGACGCGCGGCTCGTCGTGTGTGGGTGCCTGGACAAGATCAACCCCGCCCGCCTCCGCGAGGTGTACGAAGGGCCCATCTTTGGCTCCGACGAGATCTCGGTCCTGGCCGACATGATCGGAGCCCGCGGCGATGGCCACCGGGCCAACTACCTCCTGCCGCGGGCATCACTGGTGGGTGGCATGGAGCGGGCTCTCTCCTCGTATCGGGCCGCGGGCCTGCGCTTTGGCCTGACGGCGGTGCTCGACCGCCTGTATACGCGTCGCTTGAACGCCGCTACCACCGAGTCGCGGGACGACGCGTACTGCATCAAGGTCTCCACGGGCTGCGACAATACCTGCGCGTACTGTGCGGTGCGGCTGTCGCGGGGCATGGTGCGCAGCAAACCAATCGCCGCGGTGGCGCAAGAGTTCGACGACGGCCTTCGACAGGGCCATCGGCACATTGCGCTGATCGGCACCGATCTAGGATCGTATGGACACGACCGGGGCAAGAGCCTGACGGACCTCCTCCACGAGCTATTGCAGCGAGATGGCGATTATGACCTGCGCCTGAGGAACGTCCACCCGCGCTACATCATTCGCGATCTTCCGGCGCTGTGCGACATCGTGCGCAGTGGACGGATCAGCCACCTGTCCACCGCCGTGCAATCCGGAAGCGACGAGGTCCTCGCGCGGATGCGGCGCGGGTACCGAGCAGCCGAGTTCGGCGAGGCGCTGGAGGTGCTTCGCGGGGTCTGCCCGGGCCTGGAGCTGCGGACACAGGTCCTCATCGGGTTCCCGGGCGAAACCGAGGAGCAGTTCGAGGACACGCTGCGGTTCATCGACGCCGCGCCGTTCGACTATACCGAGGTGTACCTGTTCGAGCCCCGCCCCGGCACCCTGGCCGAGACGATGCCCCACCAGATCCCCCGGCACGTGGCCGCGCGGCGGCGCAACCGGATGTACCTCCACGCCCTGTGGCGATCGGTCCGCAACCGGGTGCGGCACCCGGAGCCGCGGCTCGACACGCCCCAAACGGGCACCGAGCGGGAGGGATTCGCCGCGACCGAGTAGGCGGCGGCCGACGGCAGCTGAGCGGCGGCCCTGCGGTTGCCCCGGGGCCGCGCGCTCGGGTATCATGGGGCGCGAGACCTTTCGCCACCTACGCCCGAGGAGCGCGCCATGTCCGACAAGCAACTGACCATCCTCTTCACCGGCATGGTGCCGGTGCCGGGCACGCTGGCCCTGGCCCGCGAGATGCTGCCCGGCGTCCGCGTCGTGAGCATCGTCGACGACAGCCTGCTGGACGACGTGATCGCCGCCGGCCACCTGACCCAAGACGTCACCCGGCGCGTGTGCCAGTACGCCCTGGCGGCGGAGGATGGCGGGGCGGACCTGATCCTCTCTCAGTGTTCCTCGGTGGGCGAGGCGATCGACGTCGCCTGCCTCCTCGTGCGCACCCCGATCCTCAAGATCGACGAGCCAATGGCCGAGGAAGCGGTCCGGTGCGGCCCGCGGATCGCGGTGGCCGCCACGCTCCCCACCACCCTGGCCCCCACCTGCCGGCTGATCGAGCGGTCCGCCGCGGAGGCCGGCCGAGCGGTGCAGATCACCCAGGTGCTGGCTGAGGGGGCCTTTGACGTGCTCAAGGCAGGCGACCAGACACGCCACAACGAGATGGTGCTGGCCGCCCTCCGCCCCTATCGCGATGCGGCCGACGTCATCGTGCTGGCCCAGGGCTCCATGGCCGTCCTCCTCCCGCGACTCGAGGGCTGGGGGATACCCGTCCTCACCAGCCCCCGGGCGGGGATGCAGCGCGTGGCCGAGCGGATGGCCGCTTTGTAGCATACCGGGCCAGAACACCAGAGCATCACCGGAGGGCATCATGAATCGACTGGCCATCGAGGGGGGCACTCCCGTCCGCACGGCGCCCTTTCCGCCGCGGGTGGTGATCGGCGAGGAGGAGATCGACGCGGTGCACGCGCTCCTGGAAAAGGAGCGCACCCGCGGCGGCGGGCTCGATCGGTACGGCGGCGAGCACGTGGACGCCTACGAGCGCGAGTTTGCCGCGTACCACGGCGTGCCCTTTAGCACCGCCGTGAGTTCGGGGACCGCCGCGGTGCATGCGGCGCTCTCGGCCTTGCGGCTGGATATCGCCCAGGAGGTCATCTCTTCCCCGATCACCGACCCCGGCGGCGTCGCGCCGATCCTCTGGAACAACTGCATCCCGGTTTTTGCCGACGCCGACCCCGAGACGATGAACGTCTCCCACGCGTCGATTGCCGAGCGTATCACCGACCGCACCCGGGCGATCATCGTCACGCACCTTGCCGGGCAGCCGGCGGACATGGACCCCATCCTAGAGATTGCGCGCGCCCACGGGCTGGCCGTCATCGAGGATTGCAGCCAGGCCCACGGCGCGCTCTACAAGGGGCGACTGGTGGGCACCATGGGCGATATCGCCGCGTTCAGCCTGATGGGCGGCAAGCACCACACCTCCGG
>JAAZBQ010000937.1 GCA_012513725.1 Chloroflexota bacterium | reverse complement strand
GCGCCCGCCCGCTCGCCAGGGGCTAAAGGCCCCTGGCTACCCAACACGCCCCCTGGAAGGGGGCTCCGGATCGTCCTGCGACGAACCCCCCAACGCCCGCCATCCTGAGGCCTGCCCTGAGGTCTGCTGAAGGGTCCGCCGAGTGACCTCCGCCGTGCTGCCTCCCCAACCTCCCTCCCAAGCATGTGCCCCCCGCCGCCCCCCCATGCGACGCCGCCATGCCGCCTGCCGCATGATGCGCTCCGTACAGCAGCCCTTCTATCCGTCGTACCGACGCCACAGCACCCGGGAGAAGCAGGTCAAGGGCTGGGTGCGCCGCAAGATGACGGCGCTGATCGCGGAGGAGCGCTAGGCTGAGGGGCTGGGGGCGCGTGGTGCGATGAGAGGCTCGGGGTGCTGGGCGGCGGAGGTCCTTCGGCGGACCCTTCGGCAGACCTCAGGGCAGGCCTCAGGATGACGGGTGTTGGAGGGGGTGTTGTGGGGAGGCGGGCTTGGGATGATGGGCGTGGGGATCGGACTTGCTTAGGCGTGGGGCGGGGAGATGCGGCTTGCTCGGGTGTGGGGCGTGGGGATGTTGGTTTGTGGTGTTGGCCCTTGTTCTTTCCTGTTAATCCTCCCCGCAATCCAGTCCATCCTGTCGATCTTCACCCGGCCAGGAGGGCGCGCCAGAGGCGGGTGGGGGAGAGGCGCTCGCCGCTCAAGAGGAGCCGCAGGCGAAAGATCCGCGCTAGCGCCAAGAGCAGCCCGACGGCGCTGGCGATCAGGAGGGCCAGGCTGAGGGACAACTGCCAGGCCGGCACCGGCCCGCTGGACAGGCGCAGCATCATGCCCGCCGGCGCCGAAGGGGGAAAGAGGCTCATGGCCACCGCCAGGGGACCCTGCGGCGACTGTACCACGACGAGCCATACGTACAAGGGCGCCAGCATCGGCAGGGAGATGAGGAACAGCCAGGAGCGGCTGCTTTCGGTGCTCGGGGCCAGGGCGCCGATCCCGGCCGCCAGCGTAGCATAGAGGACAAACCCCGCCGCGGCAAAGGGGATCATCCACGGCAGCCCGCCGGGCAACGCCGCACCGCCCGCGCCCAGCCCCTCGATCGCCGGGACCCCCGCGCTGCCGGGCAGATCGCCGGCGACGCTGCCGATCACCAGGGCCAGGGGACCCACCACGACGCCCCAGGCCAGGTACTGCACCAGGGTGAGGGCGCCGATCCCCAGCAGCTTGCCGGCCAGGAGCCGGGTGGGGGAGGTGGAGAGGAGCAGGATCTCGAGCACTCGCCCCTCCTTTTCCTCCGCAAAGCACTGGAAGAGATAGCCCCCGCCGGTGAGCAGCGGCAGCATGATGGCCACCGTGGCCAGGAACGGCACGATGTTCAGCGCCGGCTCGGCCTCCGGCTCGGGTCCGGTCGCCACCAGTTCGGGTCCCCCGGCGCCGAGGGGCGCCATCAGGCGGGCGAGCTCGTCGGCCGAGACCTCGGGGAACAGGTTGCCCACCAGGAGCCAGTCGAGCGCCCCCTCGTCGGGCGGCG
>JAAZBQ010000936.1 GCA_012513725.1 Chloroflexota bacterium | reverse complement strand
GCGCGGGCCTGGGGGGCTGCATGATGGTCCTGGCCCACCGCGACGCCATCGGCGACCTCACCGAGCGGATGAGCGAGGGCTACTATGCGCCGCGGGGGCTGGCGCCCGCCGTGTCGGTGTGCACCCCCATCGCCGGGAGCGGCGTGCTCCTGAACCCCTGGCAACAACGCGAACCGGTGGGGCCAATCCGGATCGCGACCTAGGCCGCCGGCGGGCCAGAGCCCAAACAGCAGACGGCACCCGCGGTGGCCCCCAACGAAGGGAGAAGAGGCCGATGAAGACCTTGGTAGCGGCCGCCCTGGGCGAGTGCGTTCACGTCGCCGGGGTGATGAGCTTCCTGCGGCTTGCCGAGCGGGCCGGCTGGCGCACCGTGTTCCTGGGGCCCGCCGTCCCGCCGGAGACCGTGATCGCCGCGGCGCAGAGGGAGCAGGCGGACATGGTGGCCGTCTCCTATCGCCTGACGCCCGATAACGGCGAACGCCTCCTCGCCGCGTTTGCCGAAGAGGCCGATGCGCTCCACGAGGCGGGCGTGCAGTTTGCCTTTGGCGGCACGCCGCCCGTCGCCGAGCGTGCCCGCAGCCTGGGCTTCTTTCACGGCGTGTTCGACGGCACGGAACCCGTCGAGGAGGTGATGGCCTACCTGCGCGGGGAGGCGCCCTCCGGCCGCGGCGAGGCGGACTATCCCCATACCCTGGTGGAGCGCATCCGCTGGAAGGCGCCGTACCCCATCCTGCGCCACCACTATGGGCAGGCCACCGTCGAGGAGACCGCCGAGGGCATCGCCCGGATCGCCGAGGCCGGCGTCCTCGATTGCGTCTCGCTGGGCACCGACCAGGACGCGCAGGCCAACTTCTTTCATCCGGAACGCCAGGATCCCCGCACCCGGGGCGCCGGCGGGGTGCCGGTGCGGTCGGCGGAGGATTTCCGCGCGCTGTTCGCCGCCACCCGCCGGGGCAACTATCCCCTGATGCGGACGTACACGGGCACCGACGACTTCTTTCGGCTGGCCGAGCTCTACGTCCGGGAGATCCACCAGGCCTGGGCCGCGGTGCCCGTCTTCTGGTTCAACCGCATGGACGGCCGCGGGCCGTGGGCGCTGGCCGAGTCGATCCGGGCGCACCTCGACCTGATGCGCTGGTACGCCGAGCGGGATATCCCCGTGGAGGTGAACGAGCCGCACCATTGGGGCCTGCGCGACGCCCCGGACGTGATCTTTGTGGTGGCCGGGTACCTCTCCGCGTACCTGGCCCGCGCCTGCGGGGTGCGCGAACATGTGGCCCAGTTCATGATGAACACCCCGCCGGGCCTCGGCGACGCCATGGACCTGGCCAAGATGCTGGCCATCGTCGACCTCGTCGAGCCCTTGACCAATGACGGGATGCGCATCTGGCGACAGACCCGCACGGGGCTCCTGTCGTACCCGGTGGATGAAGACGAGGCCCGGGGACACCTGGGGGCCAGCGTCTACCTCCAGATGGCGCTCCGGCCGCACATCGTCCATGTCGTCGCCCAGAGCGAGGCGCACCACGCGGCCACGGCGGACGACGTCATCGAGGCCTGCCGGATGGCCCGGCGCGCCATCGCCAACGCGGTAGCGGGGCAGCCCGACATGACCCTCGACCCCGACATCGCGGCGCGACGGGCCGAACTCGTCGCCGAGGCCCGGGTCACCATCAAAGCCATCCGTCGCCTGGGGCGCGACGTCGAGGATCCCCTGGCCGATCCTCAGGTGCTGGCCCGCGCGGTGACCGAGGGCATCCTCGACGCGCCGCACCTGCAGAATAACCCCTATGCCCGGGGCGA
Organism: Chloroflexota bacterium; assembly: GCA_012513725.1. Lineage (GTDB taxonomy): Bacteria > Chloroflexota > Anaerolineae > UBA1429 > UBA1429 > JAAZBQ01. The sequence goes on along the minus strand of JAAZBQ010000936.1, from coordinate 2,169 downwards.
GATCGCCACGCGCATCGACGCCCGCGGCGCCTGTGTGGCGGTCGATCCATCCACCGGCGAACCGCTGGGAGAGGAGGAACGCATCGCATCACTCCAGACCGCTCACTAGCGCGTCTCCAGTTACTCCGGAAAGGAGCACCATGCCGACAGATATCCGCTACGCCGTACTGGGCGCCGGAAATGGGGGCAAGTCGATGGCTGCCCACCTGGCGCTGATGGGCTTTGCGGTAACCCTCTACAACCGCACCCCCGAGGTGCTGGACCCCATTCGCAAACGTGGCGGCATCGAACTGGAGAGCTACGAGGGCGGTCCGCGCGGATTCGGGCGATTGGCCCGGGTCACCGCCGACATCGGCGAGGCGCTGCAGGACGCCGACGCCATCATGGTGGTGGTGCCCTCTACGGCCCACGGCACACTGGCCGAGTGGATGGCCCCGCACCTGCGCGACGGGCAGGCGGTGCTGCTGCATCCCGGCCGCACCGGCGGGTGCTTGGAGGTCGCCAAGGTCCTCCGGACGGCGGGCTGCGAGGCCGACGTCCTCCTGGCCGAGGCCGAGACCCTCATCTATGCCTGCCGTTCCGACGGACCCACCCAGGCGCGCATCTTTCGCATCAAGGACTCGGTGCCCATCGCGGCTCTGCCCGCGGCGCGTACGGCCGACATCCTGGAGATGACGCACTCGGCCTTTCCCCAGTTCATCGACGGCGGCACGGTCCTGCACACCGGGCTGAACAACATGGGCGCCATCTTTCATCCGGCGCTGACGCTCCTGAACGCCGGGCGGATCGAGTCCACCGGCGGCGAGTTCCAGTTCTACATCGACGGCGTCACGCCCTCCGTGGCGCGGGTCCTCGAATGCCTGGATCGCGAGCGGGTGACGGTGGCGGCGGCCCTCGGCATCCGGGCGCGGACGGCGATCGAGTGGCTGCACCTGGCCTACAACGCCACGGGCGAGACCCTTCATGAGGCCATCCACAACCAGTCGGGGTACCGGGGCATCAAGGCGCCGCCGACCCTCAAGCATCGCTACATCTTTGAGGACATCCCGGCCAGCCTGGTGCCGATCGCCGCGTTTGGCCGGCGCTATGGCGTGTCGGTGGAGGTGATCGACAGCATCATCCGCCTGGCCTGTGTGGTGGAGCAGACCGACTATCGGCGGCGCGGCCGCACGCTGGACAAGATGGGCGTCGACGGCCTCAGCGTCTCGGAGCTGAACCGCTATGTCCAGGAAGGCTTGACCGACGATCTGGAGTCATCCTAGGCCTGGCGCTTGACCCGTTGCCGGCTTGACCCGTTGGCCGGGGGCGACTACCCTTTTGCTGTCGCTCCCCTTTTGACCTGCTCCGCCGAAAGGAGCCCACCATGAACGTCGTCGTCCTCGTCGCGGACACCTTTCGCGCCGACTATCTCGGCTGCGACGGCAACACCTGGATCCGCACCCCCCACCTGGACCGCCTGGCCTCCCAGGGCGTCCTGTTCAAGGACTTTTACGCCGAGGGACTGCCCACCCTGCCGGTGCGGCGGGTGTTCTATACCGGGCGCACGGTGTTCCCCTTCTCCTACCACGAGCAAAAGAGCGACACGGTGCAGCTTCCCGGCTGGCACCCGCTGTTCGACGAGGACGTTACCCTGGCCGAGTGGCTCGGGCCCCGCGGCTATACCTGTGGATTGATCAGCGACGTCTATCACCAGTTCAAACCAGGGAAGAACTTTCACCGGGGGTTCCACTCCTGGCAGTGGATCCGAGGCCAGGAGAACGACCCCGCCTGGCCGACGCCCCGGGCCGACCTGGACACCTCGTCCTACGAGCGGCCCGAGCTGCCCGCCGATGCCCCCCGCCGCCGGATGATCTCCCAGTACCTCCACAACCGCTCCTGGTGGCAGGGTGAAGAGGATCACTATGCCGCCCAGGTGATGCGCGCCGCCGGCGACTGGATCCGCCAGCACGGCCACAACAAACCCTTTCTCCTGTGGGTGGAGAGCTTTGATCCCCACGAACCGTGGGACGCGCCGGAGGAGTTTGTCAACCTCTACTCCCCCGACTACCAGGGGATCGAGCCGATCTGGCCCAGCGCGTTCGCCAGCGACTATACGCCAGAGCAGGTGCGGCGCATCCAGGCCCACTATGCCGGCGAGTGCAGCCACGTGGACAAGTGGTGCGGCCACGT
>JAAZBQ010000165.1 GCA_012513725.1 Chloroflexota bacterium | reverse complement strand
ATCGTATCGCCCACCAGGGCGTGCTGCAGATCGCGGGCGATCGTCTCCACCTCCGGGAGCTCGGGCATCTAGGCCACTCCCAGCCCCTGTGGCGCCGCGGTCGGCACGCCGCGGGGGCGGGGCTCCAGGCCCAGGCTCTCGCGCCAGCGATCCTCGAGGCCCGCGAGGTCCCAGCCGTAGACGCGCAGGAGCGCATCGTCCTGGCGCGACCCCTCGGCAAACACGGACAGGAGCTCGCGCATCTTGTCGCGGCCGTGCTCATCGAGCATGTAGCGGACGATGCTGTGCGCCTGCCCGTAATAGAGGTCCACCTGGCTGGCCTGGCCCGAGTACGAGGTCATCGAGCGAAGCGATAGCAGCGCATCCCGGCGGATGGCCGCCTCCAGGGCGCGACGGTTGGCGTCGGGCAGGTCGTGGCCCTCGGCGTACATGGCCAGCCCCTCGTCGAGCCAGCGGGGCAGCCCGGCGAACGGGTTGGCCGTGGCGATGCCCACCACGATGTGGCTCAGTTCGTGGGCCACGATCATCTCTGCGTCGCGGTGGGCGCCGAGGAGGATGAGGGTGTGGTCGTCGACTGCCACCCCGAGGGTCAGCACGCGGTCGTCATAGGCCGTGCTGCGGCTGGCCAGGACGAGACTCATATCTCGGGCGCTGGCGTACGAGTACACCCGCACGCGCCGCTCGACGGGCATGCCGGTATCGTCCTCCAGCCGGGCGATGGCCTCCTCGGCCGCGGCGAGGAGCCGATCGGCCAGGCGCGCGTCGCCATAGTGGTAGAGGTCCACCCGCTCGCCCGCGGCCACCTCCCAGCGGAACCGCGGGTCGGTGTACTCGAAGGTCTGCTCCCGGGTGGCTTGGGTGGAGCCATCGGCCAGCGTGAACTCCCACCAGAAGCGGAACTCGGTCCCGGGGGCATACTGGCCCGGCTCGAGTTCCTCCGTGTAGCGCACGATCAGTTCGTCGCTCGGAGAGTACGCGGGGTACACCCGGCGCACGAGGGGGCTTTCGACGCGCCCAAAGAAGAGGATCACCTCGCGCAGCCCGCTCCCGCCCGAGACCCGGACCTCGAAATCAAGCGACTCGGGAAAGGCGTAGGAGGCCTGGCTGCCGGTGATCTCCAGACCGGGGGCCTGCGCCCGCGCCAGTGCGGGCGAGAGGCCCATCGCCACCAGCAGGAGCGCCACGAGGGCCGCAGCCCCCAGCCCCCCACACAGACGCACCCCCCTACGAGGGCGTGGGCAGATCCTCAACGGCCGTATCAACGTACTTGTCCCCCTCTTCCACCAGCATGTTGGGGATATCATCGACGATCGGGTACTTGCGGCGGCAATCCGGGTTCTGGCAAACGAGCCAGGCGTCGCGCACCAGTTCCACCCGCGTTTTGCATGCCGGACAGGCCAGGATGGCCAGGATCTCTTCGCTCAGCATCGGTACTCCTGTCGCAAGGGGATGGGTAGACCCCTGCCGGGGCTACGGGAAGGCGATCGAACCACGAGGAGTATAGCACAAAGGTTCAGGGGCCT
>JAAZBQ010000164.1 GCA_012513725.1 Chloroflexota bacterium | reverse complement strand
ATCGGCGACGTCCTCCCTGCGCGGGCGATCGCGCACGAGGCGCGGTATGGCCTTGGTCTCCTCCTTGGAGCGATTGGCCGCCAGCACACCGGACAGGACGCCATCGACAAAGTAAAAGAAGGCGAAACTGCCGCCATCCAGGCTGCCGCGGAGCACGACGTCCGGCGATCCGGCGGGGTTGCCCCACACCTCGAACGAGAGGTCGAACAGGTCGGAGAAAAAGTAGGAGAGGGTGGGGTAGGACTTGTTCTCGCCCGCCATGTTGCGACCGGCGCGCAGGCCCTGGGTGCGGGCCACGTCCCAGTGCTCCACCCGGCGGCGCATGTCATAGATGCGATCGGGCCACTCGGCGATGTCGCCGGCGGCATAGATATCCGGGTCGCTGGTGCGCAGGAAGCGATCGACGCGCACGCCGCCCTGCTCGCTCATCTCCAGCCCGGCCTCGGCGGCCAGTTCGGTGTTCAGGCGGATGCCGACGCCCATCACCACCAGATCCGCCTCGACCGTCTGGCCGTTGTCGAGGACGGCGCCCTGGACGTGCCCCTCCCCGGTAAAGCGCTCCGGCTTGGTGCCCGGCAGGATGCGGATCCCCTTGCCCTCGTACTTGGTCCGCAGGTGCTGGCTGAGGGCTTCCGGTATCAGCCGCTCCAGGAGGCGCGACTCGGGAAAGACCATCGTCACCTGCACTCCCCGCTGCGTCAGCGAGGCGGCCACCTCGGAGCCAATGTAGCTCCCGCCGAGGACCAGCGCTGTCTTGGCGTTCTGGGCAGCGGCCTTGATGCCGTCCGAGTCCTCGATGGTACGCAGGGCAAACACCCCCGGCAGGTCGGCCCCAGGCAGGGAGAGGCGCTTGGCCTGACCGCCCGTTGCCAGGAGTAACTTGTCATAATGGAACGGTTCGCCGTTCCGCACCTCCACCATGTGGTCGGCCGGCCGCACCGCCGTGGCCCACACGCCGAGGTGCAGGTCGGCGTGTTTCTCGGCATAGTACTCCTCGGGCTTGAGGTAGACGGCGTCGAGCGCCTCCTTGTCGGTCATATAGCCCTTGGAGAGGGGCGGACGCTGGTAGGGCCGGTGCGCCTCGCCCGCCAACAGGGCGATGGTGCCGTCCGGATCGATGGCCCGGATGCCGTCGACGGCGCGTCCCCCGGCCATACCGCCGCCGATGATCAGGTACTGGTAACGCTGCATGCTGCCTCCTCCTGTACTCCTGGAACGCTGCGGGGAGATAGGAGGTGTGTGGCGCGTTCCCCATCCGATGATCGGCCCGGCTAACGCTGCGGGCCGCTGTAACCCAATCGCCGCCGCATGGTCTCGAGATAGCCCCACACGTCGAACACCGGCTGCAAAGCATCCTCGTTGGCCTGTATGTGTTGCTCGGCGCGCTCCCAGGCGTCCGCCGCGGCCCGTTCGTCGCCTCGGGCTCGCGCCTCCAGCACCGCTGCCAGCGCACCGAGGAGCCGGCGGTGGTGATCGAGGTACAGCCACGACTGCGCCACGCAAGAGTCCTCGTGCTGCAGGTTCCGGGCGATCGGCGCACATGCGCCCTCTAGAGCCGCCGTCAGGCGCTCCAGCGGCGGCAGCGCGGCTCGGTCGCCGATTCCGCCGAGGAGGGGTTCCAGTTCCCGGAACGCCTCGGTCACTGCGCGCAGATAGGCCACGGCCTCGGGGGCGTCGGCACCGTACGCCTCGCGCATCACGTGGGCCTCGAGGGCGCCGAGGTCGGCGTCGCGATCCCACAGGCGGGCGGCCATCGTGTGCATCGGCAGGCCGCTCGGGAAGAAGGCGCGCTGCACCTGGCAGGATACATAGCCGTTCAGGCCGATCTCCGCCAGGGAGCCGATGTCCTCGCCGAGGACGCGGGCGATGTCCAGATGACCCGGATCCATATAGTGTCCGCGCCACAGGTGGTAGTCAAAGTCAAAAGAGTCTCCGCCAAAGGTCTCCTGCCACGCCCGTAGAAAGGCGACGTTTTGCGACGGGTCCGATGGGAAGGTCAGGCGGTT
>JAAZBQ010000163.1 GCA_012513725.1 Chloroflexota bacterium | reverse complement strand
GCCAGCCTGCCGCAGTGCGCTGCCGCAGCCACCCGGGCCAGATCACCCGGGATCCCGACGCGATGCACCGGGGCGGCCAGTTGCTGCTCCGGCACCTGCGGGAGGGCGCCTACGGGGATGGGGGCTCTCGTCGCCGGCGCGTTCGCCTGGTGGTGGCGCGGCACGTGGGGGCGACCGCCTTTTCCCTCGCCCGGCACGGCGAGCGCGTGCTGGCCTGGGATCTGTACCGGGGGCTGCGCTCGGCCGGACTGGTCAGCCCCTCGGTGGCGGCCACCTGGACCACCCCCTTGGCCTGCCTGCTCGCGCCGACGGGCGCGCTGCGGGCGGCAGAGTGGATCATTCGGCAGCTGCGCATCTCGCGTGGTTTCTGGAACCCGACCCCGCCGCCCGGGCGACCGCCGGCCGAAGGGTAACGCCGAACCCTATACCCCACCCATGTAACCTCCGTCACAGCCCTCCCACCCCAACCCCGCTACAGTGGGTATGCTGAACACGCACGGGCCGCCGGGCCCACAGATGAGGGAGGAACGACCCATGGAGATCATCCACGCCCCGCAGGCTGCTGACGGACCCAACCCCCACGGGGTGAGCGCCAAGCCTCTGCACACCACCGAGCACACCCAGGTGAGCATGATCACCCTGCAGCCGGGGGAAGCGCTGAAACTGCACGTCACGCCGGTGGACGCCTTTTTCTACGTCTTGGAGGGCCACGGGGTGGTGGAGATCGCCGGGGAGCGCGCCGACGTGGGCCCCGACGACCTCATCGTCAGCCCCGTGCGGGTGCCCCATCGGCTGATGAACGAGGGGAACGAGGTGTTCCGCTTCCTGGTGGTCAAAACGCCGGCGCAGAAGGACAAGACCAAGATCCTGTAGGCCGACGCGGCGAGACCATGTGCGAGACACCCCCGTACCCGTATCTGGACGGAGGAAGACGATGCCCGATCTAACCACGCATTACCTGGGCCTGTCCCTCGGGAACCCGCTGATCGCCGGCAGTTCGGGGCTCAGCGCTTCGGCGGAGGGAGTGGAGCGGCTGGCGGAAGCCGGTGCGGGGGCCGTGGTGCTCAAGTCGGTCTTTGAGGAAGAGATCGCGCTAGAGTACCAGGCCATCGTGCGCGACGCACTGCGCGCGGGCGGCAACCCCGAGGCGCTGGACTACCTCGACCGGCAGCTGCGCGGCGAGCGCCTGGACCGCTACCGAGCCCTCATCGCCGAGAGCAAGCGGCGGGTCGACATCCCGGTGATCGCCAGCGTCCACTGCACGTACTCCCACGAGTGGGTCACCTTTGCCCGGGAGATGGAGGCCGCGGGCGCCGACGCACTGGAACTGAACATGTTCTTCCTGCCCACCGACTGGAGCCGGACGGCGGACGAGCAGGAGCAAGCCTATCTGCGGGTCATCGAGCGCGTGCGCGACGAGGTCTCCATCCCCGTCGCGCTCAAGATCAGCCACTACTTTACCAGCCTGGGGCCCATGATCCAGCGCCTGTCGCAGACGGGCGTTGCCGGCCTGGTGCTGTTCAACCGCCTGTGGCAGCCGGATTTCGACATCGAGCGGCTGCAGGTGGTGCCCTCCCGGGCGCTCAGCACGCCGGCAGAGATCACTCTGTCCCTGCGCTGGGTGGCCCTCACCGCGGGGCGGGCGGCGTGCGACCTGGCGGCCTCCACCGGGGTCCACGATGGTGAGGGGGCGATCAAGATGCTCTTGGCCGGGGCACGGGCGGTGCAGGTGGTCTCGGCGCTGTACCTTCACGGGGTCAGTCATCTGCGGGCCATGTTGATCGACCTGGCCCGCTGGATGGACGACCACGGCTATGAGACGATCGACGAGTTCCGGGGCCTCCTGAGCCAGGCCGCCAGCGCCAACCCGGCCATCTATGAGCGGGTCCAGTACATGCGCTTCTTTGGGCCGACGCTCGAGGGGCAGGCCGGCGATGTGCCGCCCCACGGGCTGGAGGGGCCGCCGCGGTAACGGATGCGCCGACGCCTTGGAGGGCACCCGGCGGCATGGTATAATCTGCCACGCGAACGCCCGGCCGAGCGAGTCCGTGGCGGCCCGGGCGACGATGGGAACGGCAGGATGCCTCTGTGAAGATCCCTCTGGCGTGGCTCCGGCGCTCCGTGGCCGGTAACCTGCGGGCGCAACTGATCCTCACCACCGTTGCTCCCGTCGCCGTGCTGCTCATCGCCCTCACCATCGTGGGCGCGCTGGCCCTGATCAGCCTGACCCAGGCCCTCGTGCAAGACCGCGACACCGAACTGGTGCAACTGGCGGCCCGCCAGATCGCCGACGACTGGGAACTGTCGGTGCACCTGCTGGCACAGGTGGCCTCTGCCGAGCCCATCCGCGCGGGGCGGCGCGACGACGCGCAGGGCCTTCTCCGGGAGAACGCCGTCCTCCAGCAACGCTTTGACCTCCTCTCGGTGACCAACGCCCAGGGCCACGTCATCGCCACCGAAGGCGGGGCGCTGGGCCAGGACGTCGGGAACCTGGACTATTTCGAGCGCGCCAAGCAGCTGCGCCGGCCGGTGCGCTCGCCGCTCCACGACGACGGCCACGGCCGCCGGGTCATCACCGTGGCGGTCCCCTATTTCGATGGCGCCGGGCGGTTCGGCGGCTGCGTGTTGGGCACCTGGGATCTCGCCGGCAGCCAACTTGGGGCCCCGGTGGCCAGCATCCGCGTCGGCGAGGAGGGATACGCCTTTCTCGTCGACCAGCAGGGCGCCATCCTGTACCATCCCGACCGGAGCCTCCTTGCCGCGCAGTGGATGGAGCACCCCTCGGTGGCGGCCGTCTGCGAGGGCGGCGCGGGCGCCCAGACGATCCGCTGGCGCTCCGAACGCACCATCATCGCCTACGCCCCCGTCCCCCTCACCCAACTTCCCTCCTCGCTGGTCGCCGACGAGAGCTGGGAGGGCTGGGGACTGCTCACCTCCCAGATGTGGGAGGACATCGTCGCCCCGCTGCAGCCGTACCTGATCCTGATGCTGTTCCTCCTGCTTCTGGCGCTGCTGTTGCCCCTCGCCTTTTTGGCCCTCAACAGCCGGCGCATCGTGGCGCCGCTCCAGAGCCTGGTGGCCCAGGCCGAAGAGGTGGCGGCCGGGCGCTTTGAGAGCCGCGTGTCGGTCGACTCGGGGCCCACGGAAGTGCGCGAGCTGGAGGAGGCGTTCAACACGATGGTCGCCCAACTGCTCAAGTACCGAAACGACATTCAGAATTATGTCGTGTCGATCCTGAACACCCAGGAGCAGGAACGCAAGCGCGTGGCCCGCGAACTCCACGACGACACGGCCCAGGCGCTGGTGGTGCTCGGCAGGCGGATCGAGCTGGCCACCGATCTCACCAGCCGCCAGGAACTGGTCCGCGAGCTGGACGAACTGCGCGACATGGTGGATGACACGGTGCGCAGCGTACGGAGCTTTACGCGCGACCTCCGCCCCCCACTCCTGGAGGAGCTGGGCCTGCCCCGCTCGCTCCAGATCCTCGGTGATCGCGTCAGCCGCGACGAATCCCTGGAGGTGACGGTGCGCATCGAGGGGCAGCCGCGGCAACTACTGCCCGAGGTGGAACTCGGCTTGTACCGGCTGGCCCAGGAGAGCCTGAGCAACGTCCGGCGCCATGCCCAGGCGACCCGCGCCACGGTCGAGCTGGTCTACGACGCCGCCACGCTGGCGCTGCGCATCACGGATAACGGCATCGGCTTTGAGGCCCCCGAAGACCCCTCCGAACTGGTCAGCTCGGGCCGCCTGGGGCTGGTGGGCATCTTTGAGCGGGCGCGGCTCTTTGGGGGCAAGGCCGAGATCGAATCGGCCCCCGGGCGGGGCACCGTGATCACCATCGGCATCCCCGTCACGACCATTGTCCTGGCTCCCGACGACGGGATCAGGCCCTAGGCCACAACACCTAGGCCGCCTACGAGACCTGGCGGATGCGCCTCCTGCAGCGGTCTGCTATAGTGAGGTCGCGATAGGGAGACTCGCGACGGAGACGAGAGGCAATGGCCGAGTAGCACTGCTCCTATTGGCGCAGAGAGCGGCGCTTCTTCTCCTCCTTGGGTGCAAAGACCCCCACAAGTCGTAGTGGGCGACGACTTGTGGGGGTCTTTGTGTCGCGGCGTGCCACGGCGACGGAGCGGCTTGGCTACTCACCGAGCCCAGGGGTATCATGGGTGAACAGCGGAGCGCGTTCAGGTGCAGGCGCCATAGGCAGAATTGCTTAGGCCTGCTAGTGCGTCTGGCGGATGTGCGGATTGCGCGACCATGATAGAGTACGAGTCAAGCGGGCTTGGCAACAACGGCTCGCTGGGGCGACGAGAGAACGTAGATGCGTATCTCGCGACCTGCTGTACCCGTTTCGGCGCAAGGTACAGCGCTTCTCCTCCTTGGTGAACGAGCTCCGCGAGTCGTAGTGGGCGACGACGAACGGGGCTCGTTCGCGTTCGTCGTTCATACACGAGGGACGAAACGAGGGACGTATGCCCCCTATCAGAATCCTCCTGGCCGATGACCACGTGATGGTGCGCGAAGGCACCCGCCGCATCCTGGAGCGCGAGCCGGACCTGGTGGTGATCGCCGAGGCCGGTAACGGTCGCGAAGCCGTTGAGATGGCCGAGCGCGAACGGCCCGACGTGGCGATCATCGACATCAGCATGCCGGTGATGAACGGCATCGAGGCCACCCGGGGCATCAAGCAGCTCGCCCCACAGACGGCCGTGTTGGTGCTGACGGCCTACGACGACGACGAGTACGTGTTCGCCATCCTGGAGGCCGGAGCTGCGGCCTATCTGCTCAAGAACGCGCGCTCCAGCGAGCTCATCGATGCGGTGCGTCGCGTGCGGGCGGGTGAATCGGTGCTGGATCCCGGTGTGGCCTCCAAGGTGCTTCGCCGGATGAGCATGGGCGAACAGGCGGCCGAGCCGGAACCCCGCGAGAGCCCCCTCACCGAGCGGGAGATGGACGTCCTGCGACTGGCGGGCCGGGGCCTCAGCAATCGGGAGATCGCCCAGCGCCTGCACCTCAGCCCGCGGACGGTGCAGGCGCACATGGCCAACATCTTTGGCAAGCTGCAGGTCAGCTCGCGCACCGAGGCGGTGATGACCGGGCTTCGGCGCGGGCTGCTCACCCTTGCCGACATTCCTCCCGCGTGAGCGCTCAGGGGACGGGGACCAGGGCGCGTCGCTCGACGCGGTAAAGTCCTCCCTGGCCTCCCAGCCAGATGACCTCGTCGGATTCGGGGTATGCGCGTCGCACGCCAGAGATGTCGAGGTACGACCAGTCGGCGTTCGCGGTGCGCGAGGAGAGGCCGGCGGCCGTGGTGAGCCAGAGCGTGCCGGCGGGGTCCATGTACAGGTCGATGATGTCCTCCGAGCGCAGGCCTCCCTCGGTGCTGGTGGGGGTATAGCGGATCCAGCGCCCGGAGGCCTCGCGGCGAGCCAGCCCATGGGCCGTGCCCACCCAGAGGTCGTCGTCGGGACTGAGGGCCAGCGTGCGGACGTCCGGATCGGGCAGGCCATCCTCTACCGTGGCCACCGTGTAGGCGCCATCCGGGCTCAGGATGCCGAGCCCCTGGGAGGTCGCCACAAACAGGGTGCCGTCGGAGGACGCGGCCAGGCTGCGGACGCCGACCTCCGCCAGGTCGCGGGCGCCAGACACCTCCTCGGCGACGGGCGGTGAGGCATCCGGCTCCGAGACGCGCACCAGGACACCCTCGGGGGTGGACAGCCAGGGGCGCCCGGAGGCATCCACCGTCAGAGCGGCTACCGCTCCCTCGTACACCTGCCGCGCCTCGCCGCCGATCTCGACGCGGTAGAGGCCTGAGGCGGCCCCTGCCCACAGCGCGCCATCGGGCCCGACCCGCAGGCAGGTGGGGCGCTCCGAGAGGAGCAGCCCCGTGCCCCCGGCGGGCACCGCGTAGGCCAGCCCCTGCGGCGTGCCGATGAGAAGCCGCTGCTCTGGATCCACCGCCAGCTCGAGCACCTGGCCGCCCATAAAGGGCGTGGGCACCACCCAAGGACCCCGGGCGTTCTTGCCATCGGCGGCCACCGACCAGATGCCGTGGGACGTGCCGAGCCACAACTGGCCGGCGGGCGTCAGGAGCAGGCATTGGGCCGTGAGATCCTCCAGGGACACGGGCCGCCACGCCCGCGCGGGGCGCTGGTAGGCGGCGCCGCCCTCCCCGCAGAGCCAGACGGTGCCATCCGGCAGGATCTCCATGTCGTGGACCTGGAACGGAATGGTAGGGCTCAACGAGGCGAGGTGCCCGATCCAGCGGTTCTCGCCGAGATCCAGGCTGCAGATGCCGCCGCCCGCCGATCGCGACCCGATAAAGCCGATCCACAGCTGCCCGGCGGGGTCGATGCCCACCGACGTCACCGAGTTCGCGTCGGGAATCTCGGAGAACAGCGAGTGGTCCTCCCACCAGCGATAGCCCTCCAGGACGGTGCTGACGCCGTCGCCGACGGCCCACACCCGGCCCTCGGAGGAGACGGCTACAAACCGGGTGCCCCGCCGTACCCCTTCGTAGGGGCCATAGGCGCGCCACTGGACGCCGTCGTAGGCCCGCACCTGGCCGTCGTGGGTCGGCATCCAGACCCAGCCACTCTGGGGCGAGCGCGTCCACATGGAGGGATCGAACTGCTGGGCATCGCGGAGGGCCTCGTACTGGGACGCGACCGCCTCCTGCCGGCTGTAGGTGTGCCAGGCCTGCCCGTCCCACTCGCTCCAGGCGTCCAGCCCCGCGTAGGCGATCCACACGTGGCCCTCGCCATCCACCGCCACCCCGGAGGTGCTCGGCGAGACCAGGCCGTCGCTGACGGAGAACACGCGATAGTCGCCCATGTCCTGGGTCCAGCGGACCACCCCGCCCGAGGTAGCCGCCCACAGGTACTGGCCATCAAAGGCCAACCCCTGGATGTCGTTGGGGTTCGTCCACGACTGGACGGGGTCCTCGGTGAGGACTAGGGACGCGAGAAAGGGCGTCGGCGTGGGCGAGACGGCCGGCGTTGGGGTGGGAGGCGCCTCGGTGGCCACCTCATAGGGGGCCCGGGTGCCCGCCGGGGTTGCCGTGGGCGAAGGGGTGGGGGTGGGCGTCTCCCAGGCGGCGGCGCAGCCCATCGCCTGGGCAGCGACCGCCACGGCGACGGCCACCCCCAGGATACAGCGCGCACGGCGCACGACGCGAGCGAGACGTTGGGAGGCGTTCACGCCGGCCAGTATAGCGAAGACGCCGGCCGCCGGCAATTGCCTCCGCCTCGCCGGCTTTGCTTTTCGCTCCTGCCGCACTAGAATGATGCGCACCGACGCACCATCGCGCGGCCTGCCCGCCCACATCGCAGCTAGGACACCCAGGAGGCTCCCTTGCAGGCCAAGGGCAAGTTGCTCGACCTCAGTCTACTGACGCTGGCCATCGTCGGGCCCGCTCTGTACCTCGTTGGGCTCCTCACCCGGGGCCTCACGCTCCTGCAGGGCGACCTGACCCGTGTGGGG
>JAAZBQ010000935.1 GCA_012513725.1 Chloroflexota bacterium | reverse complement strand
GACCTCGATCTCGCCGGCTGCCAGCCAGCCCTTGATGGCCTCGGCGATCGGTGCGGGCAACATGCGCATCACTCCTCCGCCTCCACGCTGGGGTCGACGATCTCCACAGCGGGAGCATCGTCGAGGGTCGCCATCCGCAGGCGCCGGTTGGGACCTAGCAGGCGCACGTCCTCGGTGACTTTGGTGACCACCTCGGCAAAGCGGCTGGCCTCCGACGCCGATACCCAGGAGAACTGCACGCGCCCCTTTTCCACCCCCAAGTACTCGAGGTAGCGCTGCAACATGGCAAAGCGCCGGCGCGCGAAATAGTTCCCCGCGAGATAGTGGCAGTCGCCGGGATGGCACCCCGAGACGAGCACCCCGTCGGCGCCCTGGCGCAGGGCCTCCACGATGTAGATGGGGTTCACCCGCCCCGAGCAGGGCACCCGGATGACGCGGACGTTCGGGGGGTACTGGATCCGCGACGTGCCGGCCAGGTCGGCCCCGGCGTACGAGCACCAGTTGCATAGGAAGGCCAGGATCTTGGGCTCCCAGTCCGCCGTGGTGTGTGGTTCGGCCATCGTCCCCTCTACTCTACTCGGCGATCAGGGCCGTGATCTGCGCCATGATCTGCATGTCGTCAAACCCATCCAGCGTAATGCAGCCCGAGCGGCAGGCCGCCGCGCAGGTGCCGCAGCCCTTGCAGAGGGCCGGGTTCACCTCGGCGCAGTCCTTGAACGTGCGCCGCAGGACCTCCTTGTTCCTCACCATGTCGATGGCCTGGAAGGGGCAGATCGCCACGCAATCGCCGCAGGCCACGCAGGAGACCTGATCGACGTGGGCCACCGCCCCGCTGGACATCATCTCGTCTTGCGAGAGGACCGTGCAGGCCCGGGACGCCGCCGCGTTCGCCTGGGCGATCGACTCGTCGACGAACTTGGGGCCGTGGGCCATGCCGGCCAGGTAGATGCCCTCTGTGGCAAACTCGACCGGCCGCAGTTTCATGTGCGCCTCGAGGAAGAACTGCTCCGCGTTCAGGGGCACCTTGAGCATCATGGCCAGGTCCTCGACGTCCTCCCGCGGGCCGATCCCCACGCTGAGGGCCAGGGTGTCCGCGTCGAACGTCACCTCCTCGCCGAGGACCGGGTCGAACGTGGTGATGACCAGGCGCCCGTCGCGCTGCTCCACCCGGGGCAGGCCCCCGCGTCCCTCGGCGTCGGGCTCCAGGTCGTAGCGCACGAACAGGACCCCGAGGTCCCGGGCGCGCTGGTAAAAGACCTCCCGCAGCCCGTAGGAACGCACGTCGCGGTACAGGATGACGACGTTGGCCTCCGGGTAGCGCTCCTTGAGCGTGATGGCGTTCTTGAGCGCCTGCGAGCAGCACACCCGGCTGCAGTAGGGGTGCTCGGGCGTGCGCGACTCCACGCACTGGATCATGACCACCGTGCCCCGCTCCGGGAGGACGAACCTGTTGTCGGCCAGGGCCTCCTCGAGCTCCCGCTGGGTGACCACCCGGGCGTCCCGGCCGTACAGGTACTGCTCGGTGCGGCGCTCCTCGGCGCCGGTGGCCACGATCACCACGCCATGCTGGATGGTCGTCTCGCTGGG
>JAAZBQ010000162.1 GCA_012513725.1 Chloroflexota bacterium | reverse complement strand
CGATGTCCTCCTCGACCACCGCGTACTGGAACTCCTCCCGGGCCCCCGACTGGGGCACCACGATCAGCAGCCCCTCGTCGCCGACGGTCGGCGAAAAGTAGACGTGCGCGCCGGTGTCGGTCGTCCAATGACCTACGATGCGTGCGCGGGGGGTCTCCAGGTCGCGCAGGAATCCGCAGCCGGAGGACAGGGTCACCAGGCCGATGGCCAATAGCCCCAGTCCCGCGGCGAGGAGCGCCAGGGGTCGGCTGAGCGGTCGAATGCGGTCCATCACGGTCATCTCCTTTTGCGCGTGCTCTTTCGGTAGGGGTCAGGCCGCCGGCCTATCTCGCGTCAGCCATCTGCTCCGCGTACCACGCGGCGATCTCCTCCCGGTGGCCGTCGTCCAGGTCGGGGACGTTCGGCTGGGCGATGCGCGGGGCGCGCTCGTCGAGGTGCATCTCATAGTCGGCGTTCGGCAGCCACCCGGCCAGCGCCGCCGTCAGAGCCTCCTGCACCGAGGCCAGCGCGGGGTCTCCGTAGCGATTCTGCAACTCGTAGGGATCCTCGCGAAGGTCGAACAGGAGACTGTGCTCGGGCGCGGTACGGTTCAGGAGCAGCTTGTGGGTGGCGGTGCGGGCCATCAGCTCGGGGCCGGACCGTCTCTGGTCGGCACGGGGGCTGCTGCCCTCGGCAAAGACCACCTCCCGATCCACCGACCGGGCCAGGTCCTGGCCCCGCATCGCCGGCGCCGGGGCCAGGCCGGCGGCGCTCAGGATGGTGGGGGCCACGTCCACGACGCTCACCAACGCCTCGCTCGTGCCGGCGCGCTGGGTCTGGTAGGGCCATTTGACCATCAGCGGTACCCGACCCAACGGGTCGTACAGGTGGCTGCCCTTGAGCAGGAGGTGGTGGTAGCCCAGGTACTCGCCATGGTCCGAGGTGAAGATGATCATCGTCCCGTCGTAGAGCCCCTCGGCCTTCAGGCGCTCGAGGATGCGCCCCACCCAGTAGTCGATCTGCGACACGGTGGCGTAATAGTAGGCGGTCACCCGCCGCATCGTATCGGCGCCGAGGGTGGCGTTGTCAAAGTAGCCCCCGTAAAAGGCGGCGTCCTGCGACGACACCTCGTCGGTCCAGCCGGGCAGGATCTGCGTGTAGCGCGGATCGTACATCTGCGCCCAGGAAGCCGGCGGGTCGAACGGGTGGTGCGGCTTGACAAAGCCCACCATCAGGAGGTTACCCTCCGGCCCCCAGTCGGCGACAGCATCCAGGGCGCGTTGGGCGATCCACGTCGTCGAGTGGGCCTCCTCGGGAAGGTTGGAGGGCATCGCGCCGTAGGTCTCCCAGTACTCGGGGCGCGCCCGCTCGCGGTACTCGCGACGCTGGTCCTCCAGGTCGTTGGCGTCCACCAGCCCCTGCTCCCGGAGCCAGCGGTGATAGTCGTCGTCCCAGCGGCCGACGCCGTCCTGCTCGGCCAGCGTCATCTCCTGGAACCCCACGTCATAGTAGGTGGGAGTATAGTGCATCTTGCCCACCGCCCGGGTGCGATAGCCGGCGTCGGCCAGGAGCGCGGGAAAGGTCGCCGTGCCGGGCAGCATCGTGGAATGGTTCGTCCGCCCCCGATGCTCATGGACGTATAGCCCCGAGATGAGCGAGTAGCGCGACGGCGTACAGACCGGATACGGGCAAAAGCAGTGGTCGTAGCGCACGCTATCCAGGGCCAGCGCGTCGAGGTGGGGAGTCTGGATGTGGAGGTTGCCATAGGCGCCGAGGCAGTCCGCCCGATGCTGGTCGGTGTGGATCACCAGGATATTCGGGTGCCGTTGCGGTTCCGTCGGGTGTGCGCTCACCGGCTTGCCCCCTCCTTCCAGGATCTCACTCTGCGGGCGCCTCGGCGATGGGGTCGAGGCTGCCGTTCAGCAGGGTGATGGGCACCAGCATGGCCGTCGGCCGCCCGTGGACGGTGAGTTCCACCGCCATGCGGCT
>JAAZBQ010000934.1 GCA_012513725.1 Chloroflexota bacterium | reverse complement strand
GCGCCGTGGCCGTCCCAGTGGGAGGCCTGACCATAGCCGGGATACAGCTCGCCGACCACGTCTTCCCCCACCCCCAGGGTGCGGACCGCCCGCGGCAGGCCCTCGGCGAGGAGGTCTCCGGCGCCCCGCCGGTACGCTATCGCCTCAATGATTGTCAGGAGGCAGGCGGGATCCTGTAGATCGAGGGGCAGATCGCCCAGCGGCGGCATCTCGCCCCGCGCCTGGAGACGCAGAATCCAGGGCACCAGGCCAAAGACGATCTCCCAGTGGTTGATGCCCAGGTCGTTACAGACCTGTGCGATCTCAAACCCGGCCCGAAACGTATACCCGGTGCCGAGCCATCCATTCGGGGAGGTAAAGATCGGCGAGCAGCAGTGCAGGTGGCCGGTGTAGGTACGCTCGGTGTGCACTGCGCCGGGCACGTCCGCATAGAACCCGCCGCACGACCGGGGGCAGCCGTGGGTGCAGGGGGCGCGCCGCGAGCCGGAGTGATCGTCGGTGGGGTCCGCCGAGGCGCCGCCCCGGCCATAGATGTCGATGATGCCCGCCACCACCTCCCGGGAGCGGCGCAGCGCCTCGCGAGGATGGGCCACCGGCACGGCGCCCGTCCCGCGCACGGCGATCGCCTTGAGGTTCTTGGCCCCCATCACGGCGCCAAACCCACCCTGCCCCGCGGCGCTCTCGGTGCCGGTGGCCACGATGGCGTAGCGGCAGCGGTTCTCGCCGGCGGGGCCGATGGCCAGCACCCGCGTGCCCTCGGGGAGTTCCTCGGCCAGGCGGCGCTGGGTCTCCACGAGCCCCAGTCCCCACAGATGGTCCGCCGAGCGCACGGTCACCCGCTCGTCCTCGATGTGGAGATAGACGGGCTCGGCGGCGCGGCCGGTCACCACCAGGCCATCATAGCCGGCGTAGCGCAGCGCGGCGCCCCAGTGTCCGCCGAGGCTGGAGCGCGTGTACCACTCGTGGGGGTATGCCTGGGGGCTCAGACCGCAGATGGTGGTGCGCCCGGCGCTGGGGGCCGGCGTGCCCACCAGGGCGCCGGGCGTGAAGAAGAGGTGGTTAGCCTCGTCCAGGGCGCCGATCCCCGGGGACAGGAGGTCCCAAGCCAAGCGCGCGGCGAGGCCGCGCCCGCCGAGACAGTCCGCGGCGTAGGCCGCGGTGTCCAGGGATCGGCTCTCGCCGGTGGAGAGATTGACGTACAGCGTGCGGCCAAAGAGAGGAGAGTGGGCCTTGAGCATCAGTAGACCTCGTTATCGGCAGGGTGCGCCGGGGCCGCCTACTCGGCGATCACCCACTCCAGCGCCTGGGATGGACAGCTCGCCACGCATTGCGGATCGCCCCCGCAGGTGTCGCACTTGATCGCTACACCGCGGGGATGGAGGTAGATGGCCCCAAAGGGGCAGGCATCGACGCAGCCACCGCAGCCCGAGCAGAGCGCTTCATCGACGACCCAATAGCCCTCCGCCGTGCGAACGATCGCCTCCGCGGGGCAGGCTTCCGCGCACCGGGCGCGCCGGCACTGGCGGCAGTAGTCGATGGCCTGTTCGGCCGTGAGAGAATCCACCACCACGCGCAAGCGGGCCAGCGTGGGTGCCGCAGCGCCCTCCTTGGTCAGAGAGCAAGCGATCAGGCAGGCCTTGCAGCCGTGACAGCGCTCGGGGTGGACGACGAGTCTACCGGCAGGTGAGTTCAAGGGGCGCGCTCCTCGGGAGGGCATCCGTATCCATCGTGGGCGGAATGTGCCCGCAAAGGGGCGCCGTGTCAAGCCGGGCGGGGCACGATGCGGATGCTTGGCGGAGGCGGGCAGGTTGCATATACTCTGGCCCAAAGCAAGCAAGCCGCCAGCATCGGGAGAGCAACGCATTGGGGTTTCTGAGGGACGAGCGCGGGGCCGAATTCGTCGAGTGGGTGGTCGTCACGCTGATCATGATCGTGGCCACCTTTGCCATCCTGCAGGCGGTGGGCGGGGAGATCAGCGCGTTCGTCGAGGCAGCGATCACCTGGGTGCGCAACCTGCTGGGCCTGTAGCAAGGCAGGCGCTTTGACGGGTCCCGGCAAAGGCGTATACTACCTGCGGGCGGGGTGTGGCGCAGCCTGGTAGCGCGCAGCGTTTGGGACGCTGAAGTCGGAGGTTCAAGTCCTCTCACCCCGACCTGTGCGGGAGTAGCTCAGTTGGCAGAGCTCCT
>JAAZBQ010000933.1 GCA_012513725.1 Chloroflexota bacterium | reverse complement strand
GCGGTGAGCATCATGGTCACCGACTTGGTGCCCGTGAGGTCGGCCAGGATCTCTGTGTGGCCGGCGTAGTGGTAGCCGGCCAGGTTCAGGGCCTCCTTGTGCAGGGCGGAGGTCACCAGGGCGTCGATCTCGCCCGCCTGGGCCAGGCGCACGCCCTTTTCCACGGCGTCGTAGGCGGCCTTGCCCGCCATGGCCTGCACCTTGGCGAACTGCAACTGGCTCACGTCGCAGTCGTCGAGGTCGATGACGTCCAGCGCGTCGCGCCCGTAGCGGGCCTCGGCGACCGAGGCGATGGGGCGCACCGCGCCGGGGACGCCGGTGATGCGAAAGGCCTGGGCCATGCAGTCCGCATCGCCGATGAGGACCATCCGGGCGATGGCGTGCATCGCCGGGTCGGCCCAAGCCTTGGTGACGATCTCGGGGCCGGCCCCGCTGGGGTCGCCCATGGTGATGCCGAGAATGGGGCGGTCGTCGGTCATATTTCTCCCTTGTTCACACTATGGATAGCGCCAGTCTACAGGCTGCGCCGGACGAGGCAAGTGCCGGCTGCCATGCGGTCGCGTTGCCGGCGGCGATAGACGCGCCGCGCTCCCCATGGCATAATGTCTCCACGCTGGATGTGCGCCCTAGGAGGTGATATGGAGATATACCCCGGACTCGAGGTCCTGGACACGCCTTTTGAGGGCGATCGCCACATCAACGTCTGCCTCTTCTCCGGGCGGCGGCGGCTCCTCGTCGATACCGGCGTCGCCGGGACGCCCACCGCCACGTTGCTCCCGGCCCTGGAGAACCTCGGCATCGGGGTGGGCGACCTGGACCTGGTCATCAACCTCCACGCCCACGCCGATCACGTCGGCGGGAACGGCGAGCTGTTCGCCGCCTCTGGCGAGACGCTGGGCTTCGGCGCCCACGAGCTGGACGCCCCGGCCATCGAGGACCACCAGTTGCTCGCCACGCGGGTCTATGGGCTGACGCACCCCGAGCGCATCCGCGCCCTCCTGGCCCGCTGCGGGGCGAACGTCCCCGTGGCGCGCTGGTTCGAGGGCGGCGAGATCGTGGATCTCGAGGGGCTCAGCGTGGAGGTGCTCCACGCCCCCGGCCACACCCGCGGGAACCTGGCCCTCTACGACGCCGCGCACCACGCCCTCTTGCACGGCGAGTCGGTGATGGGCGCTCCGGCGCCCGACGCCGAGGGGCTCCTCAGCACGCCGTTCGGCATCGACCCGCCCGCCTATCGCCGGACCCTGGAGACCCTGCGCGCCCTGGACTTTGAGATCTACATTTCCTCCCACCAGCCCGTCGGCGACCGCACCCGGGGCTTGGCCGAGATCGAGGCCTCCCTCGACGCGCTGGACCGCTTTGAGGCCGTCTGCCAGGAGGCAATCGCCCAGGGCCCCCGCGACGTGGACGAAATGGCCGCCGCCGTCGCCACCGGGGGCGGCTACGTCTCCGGCCCGCGCCTGGCCGGGCAGATCGGGAACCTCGTGGACGCCTGGCTCGTCCAGGGCCGCGTCACGCACCGCCCCGACGGGAGCCTCGTCACGACACGGTAGATTTCTACCACGGATTTCACGGATAGACGGATGGAACGGATAGAAGAGGGGACAAG
Organism: Chloroflexota bacterium; assembly: GCA_012513725.1. GTDB lineage: Bacteria > Chloroflexota > Anaerolineae > UBA1429 > UBA1429 > JAAZBQ01. The sequence goes on along the minus strand of JAAZBQ010000933.1, from coordinate 288 downwards.
ACCGCATGACTGATGCCCTCGTCGATGCGGGGCTGGCAGACCGTGCGGTCGGGCTGATTGGCCCCGGTACGCCGGCCCACACCACACCCTTCCTTATCAGTCTTCATCCGTTCCATCCGTCTATCCGTGTCATCCGTGGTAAAGTTCGTCACGCGCCCAGGCCGCTCTCCTGGATGAGGCGGCGCAGGTACTTGACCGCCTTGGGCACCGCCGTCGCCTCGGCCTCGGCGTCCTGCCCCTCGTAGACGATGCTCATCCACCCGTTATAGTTCACGCCCTTGAGGATCT
>JAAZBQ010000932.1 GCA_012513725.1 Chloroflexota bacterium | reverse complement strand
CTGAAGGACTTTTTCGTCTGGGACTGGCTGAACTGCGCCTGGTTCTCCTCGGCCAACATCGGGGTGGACGCGAACGCGGATGCGGTATCCGCCGTGTTCAACCCGCAAGCCATCGCCTTTGATTCCCGCAAGCGCCCGGAGCGGGAAGTGGAGCGGGACGCCTCCCGCCTGGCCTACGAGTACAACATCTCGGCGGGCTATGCGCACGGCGTCATCCGCGACGAGTTTGGCGTCAAGTACACCGCTGACGCGACGGAGCCGGCCTAAGCAGACTTGGGTTCGCATGAGTGAGCTCAGGAATCCGATTCGTAGCTGTCCAGTTGCACACGCGCCCCTGGCCCTCCCGGAGGGCCAGGGGCTACTCAGCAGGGAGTAGACGACCATGCCTTTCCAGGGACTCTTCCGCATCCCGGCGACCACCCTGTGCCCGGCGGCCCCGTCGACCGCTACGGTGCTCCCGCTCTACCACGCCCAGGTGAAGAGCGTGCTCAAGTCCATCAGCCTGATCCCCGGCGGCGCGGTGGCCAAGAGCGCCGAAGCGGCAATCAAACTGACCATCAAGGACGGCGCCACGACGCTGGCCGAACTGGACTCCGCGGTGGCCGCCTGGGCCGCGAACACGCCCCAGACCTTCCCGCTGGCCGCGGATCGCGTGCTGGACGCGGGGGACGTGCTCACCGTCACGGTGACGCTGACCGGCACGCCCACCGTCCCGACCTACATGATCCAGGCGGGCCTCTGCTTTTAGCACTCGCACGGACCCGGTAGGCGGTTCCTAACCCTTGGGTTTCACGGGGCGCGCCCCCCTCGCCGGGCTCGGGACAGGCGAGTCCACCTCCTTGCTCAGCGCGCCCCGTGGACCAATAGACTTCAGGAGTGAACAAAGAGCACATGGCAGCCCGGGCGGGGATGATCGGTCTCATCAGCGAACTGCGCGGCTATCTGAATGACCGCGACTCCAGCCGCTGGACGGACGACGAGTTGCAGGGCGTCCTGGACCGCAACCGGCAGTCCTTCCGCCAGGTGGCCCTCGCCTTTGTGCCCCGCTGGGAGAACTCCACTACGGTCTACAAGGAATACGCCATCCCGCGGGTGGGGGCTTTGCGCCTTGAGGGGCCAGAGTCGGGGGAGCCCGCCTGGCGCCTCTACGATTCCAACGGCGTCTCGCCCGAGGCCGCGACGTATGCCGTGGACGCCGGCGAGGGGCTCATCACCTTCACGGCGGACCAGGAGGGCGTCACCTACTACCTGGACTACCGCCTCTACGACGTGTACGCCGCCGCGGCGGACGGCTGGGAGGACATGATGGGCCAGGTGTCCGGCAAGTATTCCTTCACCGCGGATGGGGCGACCTACACGCGGAATCAGTGGTTCCAGCACTGCCAGGCCATGGCCCGGCAGTACCGGGAGAAAGCCGAGGGCGGCCAGGGCACCCAGATCGTGAACTGGGACCGCTCCGACACGAACGCGGTGGAGTACTAGATGCTCACCCCGGAGGAACTGGAGGGCCTGCGCGAGACGCAAGCAGCCTCCCTGTACGCGACCTGTACCCGCCAGCGGATCGGGCGGGTGATGGACGCCCACGGCACCTGGACGGAGGCCCCGACCAGCGAGGTGGAGTACGCCTGCCGGGCCTGGCAGGGGTCGGAGGCCGACGCCGGCGCTGGGGACAGCGCGCTAGGAGAGCGGCAGGCGGGCCGGCGGACCTGGACGATCACGCTCCCCTGGAACGCGGACGTGCGCCATGGGGACCGGCTCGTGGTGGATGGGGCAGCGCT
>JAAZBQ010000931.1 GCA_012513725.1 Chloroflexota bacterium | reverse complement strand
TTGCTCTTGAGCACTTCAAAGCGTGCGTCGATGTCCAAGTCGTGTGCGGCCATGGTCTCTCCTCGGTGACGTTATCACTTGAGAGAACCATACGCCTTCGGTGACGTTTTACGTGAATGAGCACGGATGGCGGACGTGCTGGGCCATCATCTGGTACAATGCGGAGGAGGATTACCTGGCACACACGGCGTGCCTCGCCGGGTGTGGGCTACTTGCTGTGGAGTGACGTGTGCGGGACGGCCTGCTCTGCGCGCCTGCAAGGCGCGGCTACTCCTGATCCTCGACGCCGCACACGTTGATTCTCCACCATACTGTGGATGATCGCCTTGCATGCGATGGAACGAGTAAAGGGGTGGCCAATGGGCGAGATCATCGTGGACAAACGCGGACGCATCGTGATTCCCAAGGCCACCCGAGAGCGACTGGGTCTTGCGCCGGGGACGCGTCTGCTTCTCATGGAGGAGCAGACGGCCATCGTGCTCCTACGCCGGCCGGAGCGCTTTACGCTGGCCCTACAGGGGCTCGGTAAGCACCTGTGGGCGGACGTCGAGGGGTACCTGCAGAACGAACGGGGATCGTGGGAGTAGGAGCCGCGGCCGGCGCGCCTGCTAGGCTGCCGTAGATGCGCGTATGGTTCAAGTCGGTGCGTCACGCCGACCACGATGCGAGAATGGGAGCCAGATGGACAGCGATCATGATCTGACGACGCAGCCTCACCCCACCTGGAACTCCGGCCGGGTCGGCGTCTGCTCTGTGGGGCATTACGTCTACTGGCCGCAGTTCGAGGGTCTGCGAGAGCGGCTCCTGGAGCACACGGCCACCTTTCTCGCCGAACTCCGCCGCCGGGCGCCCGCCACGATCATCGCCGCCGAGGGCCTCTGCGACACCTCCCAGCGCGCCGTAGAGGTCGGCGAGGAGTTCGCCCGCCAGCGGGTGGACCTGGTCATCATCTACGTCGCCACCTACACCCCCTCGGCCCACGTCCTGCCGGTGATTCGCCGCACTGGGGTGCCGGCCCTCGTCGTCGGCCTGCAGCCCACCCCGGCGATGGACTATGACCGGGCCACCACCGCCCTCCAGTTGGAGCACGACAACATCACCAGCCTGCCCGAGATCGCCGGCGCCATGGCCCGGGCCGATCAGGCGCCCATCGACGTGGTGGTGGGCACCCTGCACGACGACGAGCGCGCCTGGGGCCGCATCGCCGCCTGGTGCCAGGTGGCCACGGTCGTCCACGAGCTGGCCAACGCCCGCATCGGCCTGATGGGCCACGTCTACGAGGGGATGCTGGACATGAACGCCGACCCCACCATGGTGGAGGCGACGTTCGGCGCCCACGTCGAGCACCTGGAGATGGACGACCTCGCCGTGCGGGTCGACCGGGTGACCGACGAGGAGTGGCAGGCCAGGCGAGACGAGATCACCCGCATCTTTCGCTGCCCCGAGCCGGGGGCGGACCCCGTCGCCCGCCAGGTGCAGCCCGACGACCTCGTTTGGCCGGCCCAGGTGGCCTGCGGGATGGATCGGCTGGTGGCGGATTTCGGGTTGAACGGCCTGGCCTACTATTACCGGGGTTTGGATGGCAACCTCTACGAGCGCCTCCACGCCGGGATGATCATCGGC
>JAAZBQ010000930.1 GCA_012513725.1 Chloroflexota bacterium | reverse complement strand
GGATTGCGACGGGAAGGGACCGAAACAAACGCTACGCAGACCTAGACGAAATCTCGGCGGATGACACCGTCAGCCTGTACCTGAAGCAGATGGGCCAGGTGCCGCTGTTAAACGCCCAGCAAGAGGTAACCCTGGCGCGGCAGATCGAGCAGGGCTGCGAGGCCCGGGTGCGGCTGCGCCGGAATTCGTCGCTCTCCGAGGATGAGCGCGATTCGCTCGAGGAGATCGTCTACCAGGGCGAGGAGGCCCGCGCCCGGCTGGTGGAAGCAAACACCCGGCTGGTCGTCAGCGTGGCCAAAAAGTACGTCGGCCAGGGGGTGCCGTTCCTGGACCTCATCCAGGAGGGCAACATCGGGCTGATGAAGGCCGTGGAAAAGTTCGACTATCACCGCGGCTACAAATTCAGCACCTACGCCACCTGGTGGATCCGCCAGGGCATCACCCGCGCCCTGGCCCAGCAGAGCCGCCTCATCCGCCTGCCCGTGCACGCCGGCGACCAGATCCGTCGGGTCTACCGGATCGCCGAGCAGTTGGAGCAGGAATCGGGCCGCAAGCCCACCCCGGAGGAGATCGCCGACCAGGTCGCCCTGCCCACGGCCAAGGTGGAGCAGCTCCTGCGCATCTCGCGCTACCCGGTATCCCTTGAGCGTCCGGTGGGCGACGATGGCGACACCGAGTTCGGCGACTTTATTGAGGATGACGAGTCGCCCCCGCCCGCCGACGTGGCCTCGCAGCAGCTCCTGCGCGAGACGCTGGAGAGCGTGATGACGGCCCTCTCTCCGCGGGAGGCCCGCATCCTGCGCCTGCGTTTCGGCCTCCGGGACGGCCGCGCCCACACCCTGGAAGAGGTGGGGGAAAAGTTCGGCCTCACCCGCGAACGCATCCGGCAGATCGAGCATCAGGCCCTCGATCGGCTCCGCCACCCGCGCCGCAGCCAGCAACTGCAGGACTATTTGCGCTAACTCTCTCAACACGTATCTCACGAATGACGGACGAATCCTTCGGATATGAGGGATTCGTCCTTTCTTGTGACACTCGCGTTGGTGAGGGAGAGATGGAGCACGGAGCAACAGGCCGCGGGGCATAAACCCCCCGCACCCATCGAGCGCCGCAGGCCGCGCGCTCAACGTCTGCCTCACCAGGGAAGAATCCCACGAATGGCGGACGAATCCCTCTCATTCCGGGGATTCGTCCGCCATTCGTGGGATTCGTGTTGAGAGAGTTAGCGGCGGCTGCCGGTGGCCATCTGCACGGCGACCTCGATGGCGCGCTTGAGGCTGGTCTCGTCGGCCGTGCCCTTGCCGGCCTTGCCGAACACCGTCCCGTGATCCACCGAGGTGCGGATGATCGGGAGGCCCAGGGTGACGTTCACCCCCTCGGCGAACCCCAGCACCTTGGTGGGGATGTGGCCCTGGTCGTGGTACATGGCCACTACCGCGTCGAACTCTTTGCGGTGGGCCATGCGGTAGAACACCGTATCGGGCGGCATGGGGATGGGGTAGATGTTCATGCCCTCCGCACGCCCCGCCTCGATGGCCGGGGCGATCTCCTCGTCGTCCTCGGTGCCAAAGAGCCCCCCCTCGCCCGAGTGGGGGTTCAGGCCCGACACGGCCATCCGCGGCTCGGCGATGCCCATCTGCCGGAGCGC
>JAAZBQ010000929.1 GCA_012513725.1 Chloroflexota bacterium | reverse complement strand
CTCAGCGCCGGGGCGGGGGCGTTCATGGCCTTTCGCCGGGCGGAGGCCGCGCTGCGGCTGCTGGCGGCCGGCATGGTGGTGCTGAACCTCGGCGCCGTGGCGTATTCCTGGACCCGCTGGAACGCCGACATGGCCCGCGCCGAGGCCGAGGCTCTCCTGCAGCCCATTCCCCTGGACAAGATCGGCCTCCTGCTCGCCCCGGTGGATCACAGCCCCGAGGCCGCCGGCGACCTGCGCGCGGTGGAAGAGGTCATCGACGACATCCTGAGCCGCAACGGCATCGCGGGGGCGGTAGAGATCCGCCGCACCTACCCGCTGGGGAGCGTCGAACAGGCCCGCAGCCTGGCCGTGCGACTGGGCGCCCACATCGTCGCCTGGCAAGAGATCGAGGGAGGGCGACACCCGAGCGTGCGCCAGCAGGTGCTGGTGCTGGGAGCCCACGACACCGGGGAGACCATCGAGACGCTGGAGATGCTGCGGCTGATGGCCACCCAGGAACGGTTCGTCCTGTCGGTGCCGCTGGGGGCGGGCAGCGAGCCCTCTCGCCTGGCCACCGAGGTGCTGGGGCCGGTGGTCGCCGGCTTTGGCGCCCTCGGCGCCGGTCGGCCGGTGGTAGCAGCCACCCAGTTCCGCAACGCCCTGCAGGCCGAGGGCCTGCCCGACCATGCCCGGGCCACCCTGCAGGCTTATCGCGGCACGGCGCTCCTGCACGCCGATCGGGAGGATCTGGCCCTGCCCGAGTTCGAGGAGGCGGTGGCCCTCTACCCCAGCGCCTACGGGTGGGCCGCCATGGGCAACGCCTACGTCGCCGCCCGCGACTGGTCGGCCGCCGAGATCGCCTACCAGCGCGCCATCGCCCTGGATTCCTACTATGCACTGCCCTACTGCGGGCTGGGGATCATCCTGGCCCGGGAGCGAGATGTCTCCGGAGCCGTGTCGGCGTATCACCAGGCCATCGCCCTGGCGCCCGACTGGGCCGCGCCCCATGCGCTCCTGGCGCTGGCCCACGAACTGCGGGGCGACGCCACCGCGGCGCAGGAAGAGTACCAGTACTGCGTGGCCAAGGCGGGCCCCAACGGGTCCCTTCAGGAGGCCGCGGCCCAGCGCGCCCAGCGGGTCGTGGAGCACCCCCCCACGGCGATCCCAACGGCCACGCCGAGGCCCACGCCCACCATCACGCCGATTCCCACCTCGGGGGTGTACCAGGTGCGAAAGGGGGATACCTTGGCGGCCATCGCCGATCGTCTGGGCGTGCCCATGGACCGGATCATCGAGGTCAACCGCCTGGATAACCCGCACGCGCTGAGCGTCGGGCAGATCCTGATCATCCCCGAGCTTCCCTGACCGTCCCGGGCCACGCACTCGGTGGGTTTGGGGCCTTGTGCTATAATTGCTCACGAGCAGTGAGTGTGCCTGGGTTGGGAGGTAACCATGTCCGGACATAGCAAATGGGCCACCATTCGGCGCTCCAAGGGGGCGAACGATGCAAAACGCGGCCAGCTCTTCACCAAGCTGGGACACGAGCTCGCGGTGGCTGCCCGCGAAGGTGGTGGCGACCCTGAGGCCAACTTTCGCCTGCGCTTGGTCCTCGACAAGGCCAGACAGGCCAACATGCCCAGGGACAACATCGAGCGCGCCATCAAGCGCGGCACCGGGGAACTCAAGGGCCAGGCGGAGCTCGAGGAAGCGATCTACGAGGGGTACGGTCCCGGAGGCACTGCCCTGATGGTGCAGGTGGTGACGGACAACCGCAACCGCACCGTCTCGGACGTCCGTCACGTGTTCTCGCGACATGGCGGCAACCTGGGCTCCGACGGCTCGGTGGCCTGGATGTTCCAGCGCAAGGG
>JAAZBQ010000928.1 GCA_012513725.1 Chloroflexota bacterium | reverse complement strand
TCCAGCGGCATCGGCCGCGCGACGGCCCTGGCCCTGGCACGCGAGGGCGTCCACGTGGCCCTCGCCGCGCGACGCGAGGACGCGTTGAACGAGGTCGCCCAGGAGGCCCGTGCGCTGGGGGCCGAGGCCCTCGTCGTGCCCACCGACGTGACGGACGACACGTCGGTGTGGCGCCTGATCCACCGGACGCTCGAGCGCTGGCACCGCATCGACATCGTGGTGGCCAGCGCCGGGCTCTATGTGCGCTGCCCGGTGGAGCAACTGACCATCGGCGTTGTAGAAGAGTCGTTCCGGGTGAACCTGTACGGCACCCTGCGGGTGGTGCTCGAGGCGCTGCCGCACATGCGCGCCGAGCGCTCCGGCCACATCGTGCTCCTATCGTCGATGGACGGACGGAAGGGCATCCCGCCGGACGGCCCCTATGTGATGGCCAAGTTCGCGTTGCGGGGCCTCGGCGAGGTGATGCGCCAGGAGTTGCGCGCCAGCGGCATCGGGGTGACCGTCGTGTACCCCGGGCGGGTGGACACCCCGATGATCGAAAGCCTCGACGTGCCCTGGGCATCGCCCAAGGCGCCTCCCGAGGAGATCGCCCGGGCCACGGTGCGTGCGATCCTGCGGAACCGGGTCGAGGTGATCCCCGGCTTTCGGCTGCGCCTCCTGGACCTGGTGAACACCCTGGCGCCCCGGCTGGCCGACTGGTTCGTCCGGGTGCTGCGCCTGGCCGGCCGCGAGCGACCGGTGGTTTCCGGGGAGTAGGCGTCACGCCACCTGCCTCCTCCCCCTGATGCGCGACGGAGAGATTCCCCTGATGAGCAACCACGACATCCCGACTTGGACGTTGCGCCCTGCCCACGACTGGCTGCGTCCCCTCCGCGTGGCGTTCGACCTGACGTCGCCGACGCGGGTCGTCGCTCAGGCGGCGTCCGGGCTGCGGGCGGCATTCGAGCGCCTCGGCCATCGCGTGGACCTCGCGCCCGAGCCCGAGACAGAGGTCGTGATCGCCAACGCGGGGTTCGGCCAGCCCATCTCCTGGCGGCGCGCGCCGCTCTTTATGGCCGGCAGGCGCTACCGGATGGCCCGTACGCCGACGGTGGTGACCCTGATATCCGCCTCCGTTCGAGAGGTTGAGGACCTCCTCGAGCGGTTGGCGCACAGCCTGGCGCTCGAGGCCCCGGGTCCCTCCGATTTTGACTATCCCGGGGTGGCGCCGCGGGCGCACGAGGTCTTTATCGAGCAGGGCAGGCGCGGTGGACCGATCCTGGCGCTCACCCGGCTGCTCCAGGCCCAGGCCAAGTGCCTGCGGATCATCCTCCTCGTCGGGGAGGAAGCCCCGGAGCGCGCCTACCATTTCGACCTGGTGGGGGCGCACCCCGTGACGGAGGCCGATGACCTGCCCTCCTTTTACGAGGACATGGCGGTGCGGGTGGCCACCGCGGCCGGCGTCAAGCCCGTGGTGGAGCACGAACAGGTGCCACCGCCCGTGCCTCGCGACGTGTGGCAGCGCCTGGCTACCCCTGGGCAGATGTGCCGGGCCTCGAACGAACTGAACGCTCGGGAGTTTTTCACCGCCATGCTGCGCGTGGCCGATCTCGTGGCGGTGCCGGCGCTGGGAGACGCCGTCGCCGAGCAGTACAGCGAGGGGTGTTTTGCCACGTGGGATCCCGCACTGGGGGCGCTCGTCGCCACGGTGACGGGCAGCGCCCGGCCGGTGAACAAGGGGCAGCTGACGCCAGAGGAGCT
>JAAZBQ010000927.1 GCA_012513725.1 Chloroflexota bacterium | reverse complement strand
TGCGCACCGCGAACCCTTGCTCGTTGTTCGTGTGCCACAGCTGCATCGCCCCGCCCTCACCTAACGCTTTGACCGTCTTGTCCCACAGCCGGTCGCGTACCAACGCCGACAGGGTGCCCACGAACACGCCCGCCTGCGGTTCGATCATCCACCGCGTCAGTTCTCCCCGCAATCGCGGTGGTACGCTTCGTAGCACCAGCACCACCATGCCCATCTCACGGCTCCTTCATCTCCGCCCACAAGGCCTCCCAGAGCGCCGCGGGCATCGCCGGATCGCTGTCCACGTCCCCGACGGCGCCTTCCGGCTCATCAGGAAGGTCCAGCAGCGCATCCATCTCCTCCACGATACGCGCCAGCAGCCGCTTTTCGCGGAGGGCATCCCGGGCCGCATGGCGTACGCGCGCTTCGACGTCCTTGGGGCTTTCGGCCGTAATGCGAAACGCCAAGGGGAGGGTGATCTCTGTCTTGTACAGGTCCGCCACATCGTAGACAAAGGACAACTGCTTGCCCGTGTGCATGAACCCCAGCGCCGGAGAGTAGCCGGAGGAGACCACTGCGGCATGGCACACCCCGTACAGGCAGGCGCTTGCGGCGGAGAGGGCGCGGTTGATGGGATCCGCCTTGTGCCAGTCGCGACGCGTGTAGCGCCGGCCCGTCCAGCGCACCCCGTACTCCTCGGCCGCGCCGGCATAGGCATCGCGCATGCGGGCGCCCTCCATGCCCCGCAGGGTGTTCAGGGAGATGTCTCCATCCTCCTCTGTGAGACGGTAGCCAAAGCGCAACTCGTACATCCGCCAGGCGACCTCTCGCCGCAGATCGTCGTTACAGACGCACCGGGCCTGGTGCATGAGTCGCAGGGCCTTGCGCGTCTCCCCGAGGCCGGCAGCATAGAACCGCACGCCCTCCTCCCCGCACCAGATGGTGCTGCAGCCGTTGTCGGCCAGCGCCGAGATCGCGGCGTGGGTGACCGTGGTGCCGGGACCGAGCATCAGAACGCCGAGGGAGGCGCAGGGCACGGGGGTGCGACCCTCCTTGTCCACCAGCATGATGGAGAATTCGTCCTGCTCGATGCGACAGCGCTCCACGTACAGGTAGGAGAGCCCATCGCGAAGCTTGGGGAGCTCTCGGAGGTCCCTGGGCATCGCGCTACCCCCTCAGCGGGGCCAGGGAGAGGAGCCCAAAGCCCAGCGCCTTGCCGGAGCCGATCCCGGCGGCGAGCCCGGCACGCAACCGTTCCGGGTCTAGCACCTGGAGCGCGCCGTCGAACTGTACGCTGAGAAAGGCGAGGGAGCGAGGCGTGTCGTCTCGCGTCTGGGTGTCCTTCAGGAGCCCATCCTGGCGGGCCAGGGCACGAAGCAGGCGAAAGCCGGCCGCCTCCCCCTTGCGTGCCAGCCAGGCCAGTTGCTCCAGTTCGTCGGTGATGCCGACCCGCCGCTTCCTTCCGTCGCCGCCTGGCTGGTCGCATACCTGACGCCGCGTGGGGTTGGCCCGCAGACGAAAGGCAAGTAGCTGGCCCTCTACCAGGGGCCAGTCCAGCGCCTTGTCCTCTGGCGGCCGAGCCAAAACGGCAAAGTCCTGGAAGGCGGCCCTCCAGTCGGGCAGGGCGGGGGACTGGACGAGGATGATCGTCGCGTCGTGGTTCGCCTCGATGCGGTAGAGGAGGCGTTCGGCGACGGGCCCGCCAGCCCCAGAATCGGTGGGAGGCGGACAGGCCATCGTGAGTCGCTGGTGGACGCGGTAGGGCCGGGCCGCCCAAAAGAGCGCGCGGCGCGAGCGGTTCAGGGTCAGTCTGGAGAGGTACATGGATCCTCCTCTGGCGGTTCGGGCGGTCGAACGAGGAGCCGCTGCACCGAGCGCACGCCATACATCCGCCGCGCGCGCGACAAGAGCTCGTCGGAGCGTCGCAGCCCCCGACCGTACTCCACGGGCACCTCAACGGTCACCCCGCCCTCGAGAGCGGGTCCGGCCTCGGCGAGGCGCGGCCACTGCGACAGCGCCTCCTCCACCGAGTCGTACCGCCCGACGCCCTCGTACAGTGGCCGGGCGGGCGGGCAGGATTTGCGCCCCAGGTAGGGCGGCCACACCGGCCGACAGACGGCTGCGGCGCAACGGGAAATGATCTCCTCCGGCCCGCGGATGGCCGCGAGAAAGGCGGCGTCGGCGATGTAATCCCGCCATGAAACGACGGTCTCGAGTTCCTTGGTCGTGGCGTTCCGTTTGACCTTCCCCGAGGCGGAGAGCACTCCTCCCACCACCGTGTGGTAGTCGGTCAGGAGCACCCCCGGGCCATCAGCCCGCACGCCGATCTCGATGGCCTGCGAGAGCGCCAGGAGCCGGGCATCGTCGGCCCAGCCTAGGGCGCACCCCAGGAGGCCCACGATCCCCGACTTGGTGGGGAGGAGCGCCGAGTCGCGCACTGCCCAGCGCCCGCGCTCCCCCCAGGCCTGCAGCGGCCCCTGCAGGGCCAGGAACAGGGTGTTTGCCATGTCACCCCTCCACGGGCAGGTGCCCGGCCAGCCAGCTTGCCAGTCCCCGCAGCGTCGGCTCGAGGGGCGTGCCATCGGCAGGGGCCAGGTCCGGCACGCAGAGCGCCGCACGGCGATCGCTCTCCAGGCCATAGCGCGCCCGGGTACGCGCGGCGTACTCTTCGAGGGCCACGATAGAGCGTTCCATCAGCGTGGGATCGCCGTTCGGGCCTGGGCGCACCGGCTTGAGGAACGCGTTCGCATAGGAGACGGGCAGATTCTCCTCGCGGACCTCCGCGAGGATATAGTCGGGCAGGTTCTGCGCGGCGAAGGAGTTCTGCTTGCCGCTGGGCTGAGCCTTGGCAGCCGCCTCCAGGAGGGCCAACATCGCCCGGCAGGCGACGGCCCGGTCGCCACCGAGGTTGTCTACCAGCCCCTCCCAGTGGACGTTCATGTACTTGTAGTAGGTGCAGGAGTTGTACTCTACGTCGCCGATCATGCCGGCGCCCGACTCTCCGGAGAGGTCATCCACGGCGGTATAGTAGTCGAACTCCTGGGCCAGCGCGTTCGTCGAGAGCGCGTGGGCCACCTGCACGGCGGCCTGAACGTCCTCAAAGGCCGCAGAGGTGGTCATGCGGCCGAACATGGCGACGTCCACGGAGCGGGGCGTCACCGGCGAGAGGGCCTTGGTGATCTCCTCGATCTTGGTCTTCGCCCACCTGGCGCCCGCCGCGCGATGCTGCGCCAGGAGCGCCTCGGCCAGGGGACCGACCTCGTTGGGGGCCACGAAAATGAGCTGCTTGGTCTCCAGGGTGTCGGTGTCCTCCGCAGCGGACGGCTGCCCCCGGCCGGACTCCCGGCCGATCTCCGGCACCCGGGCAGCGATGCCCTGCACCTCCTCAGGGGAGGCGCCGAGGCGCTCGAGTTCTGCCCCGATGAGGCCCGGCAGCCGCTTCGTGCGGCTGGCCAGGAGGCCATCGCCCCCGAACGCGTCGGCAAACACGGTCGAACGGCGGATGGCCCGCTTCAGGCACTGGCTCGAGATGCGCCCCCGCCGCACCCCTCCGAACACGGCGTCCTTGGGCGAGCCGGTGTCGTCGCGGTTCAGGTTGGACGGGGCATAGTTCTGCAGGATGTGGATCTGGATCAACATGGTCGTGCTCCTCTATTCGGTGGTGATGTCCTCGGTCTCACGTGGGGCAAAGTAGGCGCGGGCCCACTCTTTCTGAACGTAGCGCGTAGGGTGCTCCCACTGCAGGAGGTCGGCCAGAAGGCGCGGCCACTCCACACCTACCCGCTGGGAACCAAGCAGGTGAACGGCCTGACGCAGGCGGAAGGGGAGCTGGGCCTCGTCGGCATCGAGCAGGCGCTCCACGCGGCGGTCCAGGCCCGGGGCGTTCTCTGCGGTGCGCACCCGGGCCAGCGAGGCTCCGAGGGAGCCGCCCTGCGCCGACCCGGCGAGGGGGAATAGGGTGGCCACGAGGAAAAAGGTCTCCTCCTGCCAGGGTGTCACACCGGAGCCGAGCAGTCGAAAGAAGAGCCCCAGTGCCTCGGTGGACTGGCCCATGTCGCGGCCGGCGCAGCGTTTGAGGCGTGCCCGGTCCCCGGTCCCCAGGGCCTCCAGGCGCTCGCAAAACGCCGCAGCGGCGGCGTGGCGGGGCGGGGCCGTCGTGGCGTGACGTGCATCAATCCTCTCAGCGGTCATCGGGGGCGAACTCCTTTCTGTGCTTGGTGGTCAAGGCGCGACAGAATGCCTGACCCTGGACGCGCTCGCGGAGCGTAGCGGCATCGTCGCCAAGCTGTGCGGCGGCCTCCTCGAACGCGTGCTGCCCAGCACGGCATACTGCCAGAGCCCAGGCGCGGCGGGCAGCGTAGAGCGCTGCATCCACCTCGTCATCGGCAGCCGACGGTCCGGCGGCTGCGGCGCAGGCCAGGGCGTAGCGCTCAAAATCCGGGGCCAGCGATGCCCAGTACCGTTCGAGCATGCGCTGACGTTGGGTGCCGTGGCGGCCGGTGCGCTCCTCAAGGTACTGCGACCAGGCGTAGCGCAGGTCTCCCTGCAGACGTTCGCCGAAGGCTAGCCCGTCCTCAATCTCGACCGCCGCTTGCGGGCTGTGAAGGAGTGCCAGGGGTACCTGGAGACCCTCGTCCACCCATTCGAAGACCTTGGCCTTCATGTCCGTGCGCATCCCGATGCAGCGGACGCCCACGGACCGTGCAGCATCCCACCCGGCCCTTTCCGCCACAAGGTCGATCTGGGCCAGCACCGATGGACGGATGGTGCCCTGGCCGTTGGCACGTCCTGGGTTCAGAAAGAGCGCCGCATAGTCTCGCCACAGCGCGCGGCCCGCCCGGGGGCGGAGCGGGAGCGGCTCACCTTTGCCGTGCTTCCGCGGGCGGTAGGCGGCAAAGGGATCCTGCCAGAGTTGGGCGCCCCCTTGGCGGGATTCGCCCATGTTGTAGACCATGGTGCGCACCAACCACTCCCCCCGCGCCCCGCACCGGGCACAGGCTCGGCCGCGGGCTTCCTCCGGGTGCAGACGGACCTGG
>JAAZBQ010000926.1 GCA_012513725.1 Chloroflexota bacterium | reverse complement strand
TATGGAACAGCCCCCGGGGAGGAGACCTGTGGACCCACGCATCATCCTGGCGAAACTGAACGGCCTCTGGCAGCGCTCGGTCATCGGCTCGTGGCCGATCGGCCCGTGGGAGGCGCGCACCGCCGACCACCTCGCCCCTGGCGAGTACCGCTACGACGGCGACTGGGCTACCATCGACGGCGACTCACTGTGGCCGGCGACTAAGACCCTCTTCCTGCGCGCCGAGGCAGAGGCCCCCGAGGCGCCCGACGGCGACCTGTACATCGCCTGGAGCGGCGAGCTCCTCGAGGGGCTCCTCTCCATCGACGGCCGGCCCTATGCGGGCATCGACGCGAACCACCTGCGGACCGTGGTGCCCGCCGGCCGCACGCTGCGCCTGGAGGCCGAGTTCATGTGCGTGCCCCGGGCCCTCTGCGAGCCGGCACTGCGCGCCGAGCGGGCGCGGCTGCGGGGGGTCTCGTTCGTGCGGGTGGATCGCGAGGTCGAGGCCGCCTACTATGACCTGCGCTTTGCCGCCGAGGCCGCCCGAGAAACCCACGACGAGCGGCGCCGCCAATTCCTCGACGCGGCGATCGAGGATGCCCTGCTGGCCATCGACCTCACCGCGCCCCCCGAGCGCTTTCGGCGGGAGGTAACCGAGGCGCGGCGCATCCTGGCCGAGGGGATTGGCGCCATCGCCCCGGACCCCGAGGCAGGAAGCATCCTCCTGACCGGCCACTCGCACATCGACACGGCCTGGCTGTGGCCCCTCCGGGAGACGGTGCGCAAGTGCGGGCGAACCTTTTCCACCGCCTGCCGCCTGATGGAGCGCTACCCCGACTATCGCTTTTCCTGCAGCCAGCCGGCGCTCTATCTCTATGCCCGGGAGCACTATCCCGCCCTGTACGAGGAGATCAAGGGCTGGGTGCGCACCGGGCGCTGGGAGTGCACCGGCGGGATGTGGGTGGAGCCGGACTGCAACGTGCCCTCGGGCGAGGCGCTGATCCGCCAGATCCTCCACGGCGTGCGGTTCTTCCAGGAGGAATTCGGCAAGCGCCCGCGCACGTGCTGGCTCCCCGACGTGTTCGGCTATCCCGCGTCGCTGCCAGGCATCCTCAAGGGCTGCGGGCTGGACTATTTCTACACGAACAAGCTGCACTGGCAGTCGCGCAACCCCTTCCCCGCGCACCTCTTTTGGTGGGAGGGGGTCGATGGCTCCCGGGTGCTGGCGCACATCCCCCGCCTGCAGCGCTACTATAATGGCTCACCGAGCCCAGAGGAGCTGGTGGCCGCGTGGGACAATGTCCGGCGCAAGAGCGACTATGGAACGATCCTCCTGCCGTTCGGTTTCGGCGACGGCGGCGGGGGCCCCACCGAGGAAATGCTCGAGTTCGCCGCCCGGGCGGCCGAGTTCCCCGGCCTGCCGGCCAGCGCCCAGGGGACCGAGGAGACGTTCTACGATCGGGTCGTCGCCGACGGGCCCGATCTGCCCACCTGGGTGGGCGAGCTCTACCTGGAGACCCACCGGGGCACCTACACCACCCAGGCGCCCACCAAGCGAGCCAACCGCAAGAACGAGCTGGCGCTCCGCGACGCCGAGATCCTCGGCGTGCGGGCGCAGATCCTGGGCGCCGATCTCGACATCTCGCCCCTGCGCGGGGCGTGGGAGAACCTCCTGCTCCTACAGTTCCACGACATCCTGCCGGGCTCGTCGATCGGCCAGGTGTACGCCGAAGCCGCCAAGGACT
>JAAZBQ010000925.1 GCA_012513725.1 Chloroflexota bacterium | reverse complement strand
GTGGGCGGCGCGCTCGATGACGGAAAAGTTCGCGTCGTCGATCTCGACCGCGGTGAGGTCCGGGAGGTTGATGTACTCGAACGTCTCGGTGACCCGGCCCACGAGGTCACCGGGGAGGGCCTCCACGCTGCCCGGCCCCAGGAAGGCCAGCACCAGGGCGAGCGCCGCGGCCACCGCCCAGGCCTTGCGCCCCAACGAGAGGAACACCAGCCCGGCCCCGGCGGCCAGGCCCAGGAGCGCCCCCCGCGACCAGGACATCACCAGCCCGGCGAGCATTCCGCCCCCCGAGATCACGGCCAGCCCCCAGAGCCAGGCACGCGCCGGTCGGCCGGACCGGATGGCCGCCCAGGCGGTGCGCCCCTCGGCGAGCACGATCCCGTAGGCCAGGGGCACGAGGAGCCCCAGGTAGCCGCCGTAGGGGTTGGGCTGCTGGAACGTGCCGTGGGCGCGCATGTAGCGGCCCATCAGGATGAACCCCGGAGGCCCCACCTGCCGCAGGAACTGGTAGGCGCCCAGCAGCCCCTCGGCCAGGCCGGCCAGGAGGAGCGCGGCGATCAGCCCCCTGAGGATGCGCCGCCCCTCCCCCGCCCCGGGCAGGCTGGCCACGATGGTAAAGAGGATCAGGAACTCCACCCACTTGGCCAGTTCCTTGGCCGCGGGGGTCAGGGCGGTGGCGGGGAGGAGGCCCAGGGCCAGCACCCCGACATAGGCGCCGATGGCCAACGTGAGGGGCGTGCGCACCACGCGCACCTCTCGGGTGACGGCCATGCGCAGGAGCCAGGCGCCCAGGACGGCGAAGACCAGCACCTCGCTGGCGCCGATGGAGACGCCGCCGAGGGCGATCTCCCGGAGCGATCCAAAGGGCACCGCAAAGGCCAGGGCGTAGAGGCCCACCTCGGGCCGCAGGAGGAGCGTCGCGCCGCCGAGGAGCCCGACGAACACCAGGGCCGCCATGCTCAGCGGGGCGCGGGCCAGGAACAGGGTCAGCGCCACGATCCCGGCCCCGGCGACCAGCGGCAGCCTACGCCAACCCGGCGCCCGGGGGGCCACGGCGTGCATCGGCTAGACCCGCTCGCGGAACCAGGCGATGGTGGCGCCCAGCCCCTCCTCGAGCGCCACCCGCGGCTCCCACCCGAGCACGGTGCGCGCCCGGGTAATGTCGGGCCGGCGGGTCTGGGGATCGTCCTTGGTGCGGGCGTCGGTCGGCGTGATAAAGCGGATCTCCGACCCGCTCCCGGCCAGCCGGATGACCGTCTCGGCGAACTGCAGGATGGTCATCTCCTGGGGGTTGCCGAGGTTCACCGGATCGGACTCTTCCGAGAGTAGCAGTCGATAGAGCCCGTCCACGAGGTCGGAGACGTAGCAAAAGGAGCGGGTGCGCGAGCCGTCGTCGTACACGGTGAGGGGCTCGCCGGCCAGGGCCTGCCGGCAAAAGTTCGGCACCACCCGCCCGTCGTCCAGGCGCATCCGGGGGCCGTAGGTGTTGAAAATCCGGGCGATCCGGGTGGATACGCCGTGGTAGCGGTGGTAGGCCATGGTCAGGGCCTCGGCGAAGCGCTTGGATTCGTCGTACACGCCCCGGGGGCCGACGGGGTTCACGTTCCCCCAATAGTCCTCGCGCTGGGGGTGCACCAGGGGATCGCCATAGACCTCCGACGTGGAGGCCAGCAGGAACGCGGCGCCCTTGGCCTTGGCCAGGCCGAGGGCGTTCAGGGTGCCCAGGGCGCCCACCTTGAGGGTCTGGATCGGCATCTGGAGGTAATCCACCGGGCTGGGGAGCGAGGCCAGGTGCAACACGGCGTCCAGCGGCTCGTCGTAGGCGATGAACTCGTTCACGTTGTGGTGGACGAACCGAAAGCGCGGCTCCCCGTCCAGGTGGGCAATATTCGCCCGGTTGCCGGTGACCAGGTTGTCCATCGCGGCCACGGAATGCCCCTCAGCCAGGAGCAGATCGCAGAGGTGCGAGCCGATGAACCCGGCTCCACCCGTAACGAGCACACGCATAGATCCCCCTCGCTCAACCACTACGGTCGTTCGAGTATAGCAGCCGCCTCGGGGCGGGTCAAAGGGTCAACGGCGCCGCCGGCCGCACGCTCTCCGGCGGCCGCGGCCATCCAGCCCAGCGCCAGCATGCACCACATGGCCAGTTCGGGCACGAAAAAGAAGGCGTCCGCCGCGCCGTGGGCCAGGGCGGCGGCCATCCCCGCGGCGAGCCCCGCCGCCATGGCCCGCTCCGCCGGCGATGACGCCTGCCGGAGCGCGGCCCAGGCGTTCCGGGCAAAGCCGATCACCTGGATCCCCAGCGCGAGGACTCCGCCGAGCCCCAGCCGCAGCCAGAAATCGAACAGGAGGTTGTGGGGGTGCGAGAGGAACCGGTCCACCTCGGCGCCGGGCAGGATATAGTCGCCATAGTAGTATAAAAAGTTGTCGGGCCCCACGCCCCACCACGGGTGATCCTGCAGCATGGCCCACGACGAGCGCCACAGGCTGAGCCGCAAAAAGGTGGTGCCCTGGGTAGGATCCGCCAGGGAGGCAAAGCGCTCCACCCCGAGGTACCCGACCAGCAGCGCCAGCCCGGCGAGCCCCCCGCCCACCAGGAGCCACGTCGCCCGGCGGCCCCGCAGGAGCGCCAGCACCAGGAGCGCCGCCGGAACGCCGAGGAGCAGCGCCCCCCGGGAGAAGGTCAACACCAGGAGCGCCGCCATCGCCAGGGCCCCGGCGCCGTACAGCCACCGCGCCCTGCCCCGGCCCCAGAGGGCCAGCGCCAGCACCAGGGGCCAGACGCGCTCGAGGTAGAGGGCCAGGTTGTTCGGCGACCCGTAGAACGCCCGGGCCCGCCGCACGCCCTCCGCCGCGATCACGCCCTCGGGGCTCGTGTAGCGCGCCAGGCCGTACAGGGCCACGCCGACGCCCCCGAGGGCCAGCACGCCCAGGAGCCGCCGGCGCGTGGCGCGCCCCTGCAGGCGGACCAGGCCATAGAGCACGGCCGACTCGGCGATCACCACGCGGAACTCGCGCCAGGCCACCCGCTGGTACTCGGCACGGGCGCTGGCGACGAGGGCCACGAGCACCAGGAGCCCCACGGCCACGTCCACCGCCCCGACCC
>JAAZBQ010000019.1 GCA_012513725.1 Chloroflexota bacterium | reverse complement strand
TACTACCAGGAACGCCTGGCTGCCATCCACGAGGCACTGCAGGACGTCCCCCGCGCCGAGCGCACCCGCATCTATGTGGCCGGGAACGACATGATGTCGACCTACGGCGCCGAGTCCACCTGGCACTATGAGGTTCTCGATGCCGGCGGCGTGAACGTGGCCGCGGCGCTCACGGGGGGCGGCTCCCAGGGCGTGTCGATGGAGCAGATCATGCTCTGGGACCCGCAGGTGGTGGTGCTGGACAACGCCTGTCAGGACGACGTGGAGGACGTGCTGACCGACCCGCGCTGGGCCGGGATCAGCGCCGTCCAGGAAGGACGCGTGTTCCGCGCATCGCCCGGCTACATCGGCCCCTGGGGCCGGCCCCATCTGGAGTCCGCCATGGCGCGCGTCTGGCTGGCCGACCGGCTCTATCCGGACACACTGGACCTCGACATCGCCGCCGAGGCGGCGACGTTCTACGAGCGCGTCTACGGTCGCGAGTTTGGCGATGCGGAGCTCGCGGCGATCCTCGGTGAATAGCGCGCATGCGGTACAGGCCGCATCCGTGCGCACCCAGGAGGGCGTGCGGGAGCGGGCCATCCTGGCGGCGCTATCGGCCGGGATGCTGGCGATCGCCGTGGCGTCCCTCTTTATGGGGCGCTATCCCATCGAGCCCGGCACGCTGTTGCGCGTGTTGGCCTCGCCCTTTGTTGCGGTGGAGCGCACCTGGGTCGATAACGTCGACACCGTCATCTGGAACATCCGCCTGCCGCGGGTGATCCTGGCCATGTACGTGGGGGGAGGCCTCGCCATCAGCGGGGCTTCCTTCCAGGGCATGTTTCGGAACCCCCTAGTCAGCCCGGACATCCTGGGCGTCACGGCGGGGGGCGGCTTTGGCGCGGCGCTGGCCATCCTCCTGGGGGGCAACACCCTGGCCATCCAGCTCTCGGCGCTCTGCTTTGGGATGCTGGCCGTGGCGCTCACCTACCTGATCGGACGCATCTACCGCACCACGCCGACGCTGATGCTCGTCTTGGCCGGGATCGTGGTGGGATCGATCTT
Source organism: Chloroflexota bacterium (assembly GCA_012513725.1). Lineage (GTDB taxonomy): Bacteria > Chloroflexota > Anaerolineae > UBA1429 > UBA1429 > JAAZBQ01. Next base: position 490 of record JAAZBQ010000019.1, on the reverse strand, counting down.
TTCCGCACTCCTCTCGCTGATCAAGTACGTGGCCGATCCGAACGAAAAGCTGCCCGCCATCGTCTTCTGGCTAATGGGCAGCCTGTCCACCGTCTCCCAGGGCGAGGTCCAGGTCACCGTGCCCCCGATGGCCCTGGGGATCACCACGCTCCTGGCGGTGCGCTGGCGCATCAACATCCTCTCCCTGGGAGACGAGGAGGCGCGGGCGCTGGGCGTGCGGGTGGAGCTGCTCAAGGGCGTCATCATCGTGGCCTGCACGCTCGTCACGGCGACGGCGGTGAGTGTCTGCGGCATCATCGGCTGGGTGGGGCTGGTCATCCCCCACGTGGGGCGGCTGCTGGTGGGCCCCAACCATCGCTGGCTGTTGCCGGCCTCGCTGGCCCTGGGGGCCGGCTACCTCACCCTGATCGACGACCTATCGCGCACCATCACGGCGGCCGAGGTGCCGCTGGGGATCCTGACGGCGCTCATCGGGGCGCCCTTTTTCGCC
>JAAZBQ010000161.1 GCA_012513725.1 Chloroflexota bacterium | reverse complement strand
CAGGCGCCGAGGGCTCTTCCCCGGCCACAGGAGGATGGCGAGCCCGGGAAGGGCCAGCGCCAGGGTGAGGTGGTTGCCCAGGCCCACCCCCAGCACCAGGCCCAGGATGCCCCATCGCCGGTCCCTCCCTGGCCGCGCGGCGCCGAGGGCCACGGCGAGGGCCAGCGCGACGAACAGCGCGCCCAACGCGTACACCTCGGCGATCACCGCCTGCGACCATAGAGTGCGCCCCGCGGCCCAGGCCAGCGCCGTACCGGCGGCCAGGGCGCGGGCGGAGCGGGTCCCCTCGCCCCCCCACAGGCGCCGCCCCGCAGCATACACCGCGACGGCAGAGGCGGCGGCGGCCAGGGCGGAAAAGAGGTTCAGGCGATAGGCCACGTTCCCCACGGGCAGCCCGGCGACCAGCCGGCCGAGGAGGACGTAGGTCGGGTACCCCGAGGGGTGCGGGACGCCCCGAGTAGCGACGGCCGCGATGAGGTCGCCGCCGTCCGCGCCGTGGTGGGCCCAGGAGAGCCCGGGCGCCATCGTCGGCAGGTAGAGCGCCAGGGCCAGCCCGGCGACGCCAAGGCCGATCAGGAGGTCGATCGCTTTCTGTCGAGCGTGTTGGCTGGTCATGGTGGTGATCCACGGTGGATGGCCTGGGCCAGAGGGTACCACAGAACGCCCCGAACACCCACTCGCACCGCGCACCGCAAGGCGTCTTGCCCGGCGGGGGCGCGTGGGTATAATGGGTGCGCCGACGAACGGCTCAGCGGAGGAGGCGGTGCGCCTTGCGAGTAACGATCACCGGAATCGCGGGCTTTGCGGGCAGCCACCTGGCCGATCACCTTCTCGCCGAGCGCGGCGAGGGCGGCCCAGAGGTCCACGGCATCGTCAACCCCGGGCACGCCACGCCGAACATCGCCCACCTCCAGGACCGCATCCACCTGCACCCGGCGGACATGACGAACTATGCATCGGTGCGGCGGGCGCTGGAGGCGGCCCGGCCGGAGCGCATCTACCACCTGGCGGCCCGGGCCTCGGTGGCGCAGGCCTGGCAAAACCCCGAGCGCACCCTGGTGGACAACATCGTCATGCAGCTGAACCTGCTGCGCGCGGTAGTGGAGCTGGGGCTGGCGACGCGGGTCCTGGTGGTCGGCAGCGCCGACGAGTACGGCCTCGTGCCCTCGGAGGAGCTGCCCGTCTCCGAGGCCACCGCCCTGCGGCCCCTGAACCCGTATGCGGTGAGCAAGATCGCCCAGGACTTTCTGGGCGCCCAGTACCATCTGGGGCGCGGCGTGCACGTGGTGCGGGTGCGGCCCTTTAACCATCTCGGGCCGCGGCAGAGCACCGGGTACGTGGCGCCCGATTTCGCCTCCCAGATCGCTCGCATCGAGGCAGGGCTCGCAGAACCCGTCCTGCGGGTCGGTAACCTCTCCGCGCGACGGGATTTCACCGATGTGCGCGACGTGGTGCGCGCCTACCGCCTGGCGCTGGAACTCGGGCGGCCGGGCGCCGTCTATAATATCGGGAGCGCCCGATCACACGCCATCCAGGAGATCCTCGACGGGCTCCTGGTCAATAGTGACGTCCCGGTGCGCGTGGAGCAGGATCCCGCCCGGATGCGCCCCAGCGACACGCCGGAGGTCGTTTGCGATTGCAGGCTGTTCTGCGCGGCGACGGGTTGGCAGCCGCGCCTGGCCCTCGCCGACAGCCTGCGGGACGTGCTCGAGGAGTGGCGCGCCATCGTCCGCCGCGAATCCGCCCGAGCCCCCTAGGCTCGCATCTTTCACCCACAAGGAGGTCCAGTGGCCAAGAGAGCGCTGATCACCGGCATCACGGGCCAGGACGGTTCGTACCTGGCCGAGTTCCTCCTCGACAAGGGCTACGAGGTCTACGGCATGGTGCGTCGCTCGAGCACCACGCGGTTTGACCGCATCCAGCACATCTTGGACTGCATCACCCTGGTGCCGGGCGACCTCCTGGACCAGGTGTCCATCATCAACATCATCCGCGATTGCCAGCCCACGGAGGTCTATAACCTCGGGGCGCAGTCCTTTGTGCCCACCTCCTGGGCACAGCCCGTGCTGACGGCCGAGTTCACCGCCCTGGGCGTCACCCGCACGCTGGACGCCGTCCGCATGGTGGATCCCTCCATCCGCTTCTACCAGGCCTCCTCCTCGGAGATGTTTGGCAAGGTGCAGGAGGTGCCCCAGTGCGAGACGACGCCCTTTTACCCGCGCAGCCCCTACGGCGTGGCCAAGTGCTACGGACACTGGATCACGGTGAACTATCGCGAGTCCTACGGCCTGTTCGCCGTATCGGGCATCCTGTTCAACCACGAGTCTCCCCGTCGCGGGCTAGAGTTCGTCACCCGCAAGGTGACCCACGCCGTGGCCAAGATCGCCCTGGGTCAGGCCAACAGCCTGCCCATGGGCAACCTTGACGCCCGGCGCGACTGGGGCTACGCTGGGGATTACGTGCGAGCCATGTGGCTGATGCTCCAGCAGGAACGCCCCGAGGATTACGTGGTGGCTACCGGCATCCAGCACTCGGTGCGCGAACTGCTCGAGTGTGCGTTCGGGTACGTCGGGCTGGACTATCACGATTATGTCACCGTCGACGAATCCCTCCTGCGACCGGCCGACGTCGAGCAACTGGTCGGCGACTGCTCCAAGGCCCGCCGGCAACTGGGCTGGGAGCCCCAGGTGAGCTTTGAGGAGCTCATACACATGATGGTCGATCACGACCTGGAGGAACTGCGCTAGGGCGATCCGACGCGCAGGGGAAAGCGGGGAGAAGACGATGACGAGGATCCGGTTTGGCACCGACGGCTGGCGCGCCAGCGTGGCAGAGGACTATACGTTCGAGACGGTGCGCTACTGCGCCCAGGGAACGGCCGAGTACATCGTGGCCGAGGGCCTGGCCGATCGGGGCATGGTGGTGGGCTATGACACGCGCTTCCGCTCCGAGGACTTTGCCCGGGCGGTGGCCGAGGTGCTGGCCGGCAACGGCATCCGCGCCTACCTTACCTCCCGCGCCGAGCCTACGCCGGTGAACTCTTACGCCATCCTCCCGCTCCATGCCGGCGGCGGCATCTGGATCACCGCCAGCCACAACCCCCCCACCGATAACGGCTTCAAGCTGCGATCCTCGTACGGCGGAGCCGCCGCGCCGGAGACCCTCACCCAGGTGGAGGAACGCATCGCCGCGGCCCAGGAGGCGAGGCGCATCGAGCACGCCGACTATGGCGCGGCGGTTAAGAGCGGGCTGATCCAGGTCTTTGACGCCCGCGAGCCCTATCTGGAACAGATCGCCCGGCTCATCGATCTGGAACCCCTGCGCAACGCCGGTCTGCGCCTGGTGGCAGACCCCATGTGGGGCGTGGGCATGGGCTGGTGGCCGATGCTCCTCGCCGGCGGCAAGACGACGGTGCACGAGATCCACGGCCACCGCAACCCACTGTTCCCCGGCATGCGCCGGCCGGAGCCGATCGATGACAACCTGCAGGAGCTGTTCGCCGCCGTCCGCGAGCAGGGCGCCGACGCCGGCCTGGCCAACGACGGAGACGCAGACCGCGTAGGCTTGGCGAACGAACGGGGCGAGTTCGTGAACCAACTGCAGGTCTTTGCGCTGCTGTCCTACTATTTGCTCGAGGTGCGCGGGGAGCGCGGGCCGCTGGTCAAGACCATCTCCACCACGGTGATGGCCAACAAGCTGGCCAAGCGCTACGGCGTGGACGTCTACGAGACGGGCGTGGGGTTCAAGTACGTGGCCCCCGAGATGCTGCGGGTGGACGCCATCATGGGCGGCGAGGAGAGCGGCGGATTCGCCTTCCACAACCATATCCCCGAACGCGACGGCATCCTGGCCGGGCTGTACCTCCTGGACCTCATGGTGCAGACGGGCAAGTCGCCGAGTCAGCTGATGGACGTCATCTATTCCCTGGTCGGCCCGCACTATTACGACCGCGTCGATCGGCGCATGACCGCCGAGGAGCGGCCCGCCATCGAGGAGACCATCCGCCTGGCCGAGCCCGCCAGCCTGGCCGGGCTCCGGGTGGAGCGCATCGACCGCAGCGAGGGCTACCGCTACCTCCTGGAGGACGGCGGCTGGCTCCTCATCCGCTTTTCCGGCACCGAGCCGGTCATCCGCGTGTACTGCGAGACGACCCACGAGGACAAGGTGGCCACGCTCCTGAGCGAGGGCCTCGGCCTGGCGGGGCTGCACTGAGCGGGCCATGCCCTACTGCGACTCGCACTGCCACCTGACCGCGCCCCAGTTCGACGCGGACCGGGAGGAGGTGATCGCCCGCGCCCAGGGCGCGGGCGTGGCCTGCCTGGTGAGTTGCGGGTCGGACCTGGCCTCCAGCGCCGCCGAGGCAGACCTCACCGCGCAGCACGAGGGCCTCTATGCCGCCGTCGGCATCCACGGGCACCAAGCCTCCTCGGCGCTCCGCCCGGACGGGACGCTGGACGAGAGAGCCTTCCGGCGGCTCGCGGACCTCGCCCGGCGGCCGGGCGTGGTGGCCATCGGCGAGATCGGCCTGGACTACCATTACGACTTTTCGCCGCGTGACGCCCAGCGGGCGGTGCTGGCCCGCCAGCTGGCGCTGGCCGCAGACCTGGGGCTCCCGGTCATCCTGCACAACCGGGAATCCGACGAGGACCTCGTACGGGTGCTCGAGGCGGGGCCCGCGGGGATCCGCGGGGTGCTGCACTGCTTCCTGGCCGACCGGCCCCTGGCCGATTGGGCGGTGGCCCGGGGGCTGTACATTGGCGTGGCGGGGCCCATCACCTTTCGGAACGCCCGCACGCTGCCCGACGTCATCCGCAGCGTGCCGCCCGAGCGCCTGCTCATCGAGACGGACAGCCCCTACCTCTCGCCGCACCCCCTCCGGGGCCGGCGGAACGAGCCCGCCCACGTGGTCCACGTGGCCCGGCGGCTGGCCGAGGTGCTGGGCCAGCCGCCCGAGCGGATCGCCGAGCAGACTGCTG
>JAAZBQ010000924.1 GCA_012513725.1 Chloroflexota bacterium | reverse complement strand
TGGCGCACGTCCAGCGGCAGGACGTAGGCGTGGCGGCGCAGGTAGTGCGTGCAGCGGTCGAGGGCGCGGTGCGTACCCTTGCCCTTGCGGTTGGCGTAGGTGTCGTAGACGAAGCGGCGCTCGAAGAGCGGCTCGATGATGTTGACCAGGGCGTGGTGCACGACGCGATCGCGGAAAGGCGCGGCGGAGATCAGGCGGCGCTTGGGATCGTGGATAGAGAAGCTGGCGTAGCGGCCGGGTTGGTAGCGACCCTCGCGCAGCTCCTGGCGCAGGGCGAGCAGGTTCTCCTCCAGGCCGAACTCGAAGCCCGCGGCTGCGGGCTTGCTGCGCTTGCCCCGCGCGGCCTTGCGGTAGGCCAGATAGAGGTTCTCGAACGAGATCAGCTCCGGCCATAGCCGGTAGAAGCGTCTGCCCATCCGGTTTTCCAAAATCGACCCGCCTGCGGCGGGGATTGGATGTGGGGGGCTAGCCCCCCACGCCCCCCGTTCCAGAATCTCAGAAATCCAGAAACCAGAAATCCAGCATCACTGCGAGCGGGCACAGCGGAAACCGACGTCGCTGTACCCGCCGCCCGGATAGCCGTCGAGGCGGTTGGCGGCGCGCAGGTCCCAGTCGACGCTCCAGGAGCCGCCGCGCACCACGCGGGACGAGCCCGTCTCCGGGCCGGGCGGGTTGCTCCCGGGCGAGATGCTGTAATACCCGCTAGCATACCAATCATTTGCCCATTCCCAAACATTGCCGGAAAGGTCCATCACGCCGTAGGGGCTGGCGCCTGCCGGGTAGCTGCCCACCGCCGCGGTGTCGCCCACACAGTATTTCCAGGACCCATCTACGTTGACGTAGCCGTTGACCAGGTCGCAGGTGGGCGCGGCGTCGCCCCAGGGGTAGACGCGCGTGCTGTTTGCCCCCCGCGCGGCCTTCTCCCATTCCGCCTCGGTGGGCAGGCGCTTGCCCTCCCAGGCGCAGAAGGCGTCGGCCTGGTACCAATCCACGTAGATCACGGGGTAGTTGGCGTAGGTCGGGTTGCCGTAGTAGGAGTCGCGCGTGGACGAACGGCTGGAGTGCGGCGCGGTGCAGGCGCCGGCGTCCACGCAGGCCTGGTAGCGGGCGTTGGTCACCTCGTACTTGTCGATGTAGTAGCCGCTCAGGGTCACCGTGTGCATCGGGAGTTCGTTGCTGTAGCAGTCGTAGGGTTCGTTTGGGTTGCCGCTGTCGCAGCCCATCTGGAAGGGGCCGGCGGGGATGGGGATCATGCCGGCGACGCTGCCCCCGCCTGCGGCCGTGAAGTTGACGCCCGTGGCGTCGGGCGGCAGGGTGACAGTGCGGCTGATGGGCGTGATGCTGTAGCCGGTAAGCGCCGCGCTCACGCTGTACTTGCCCGCGGGCAGGTTGGCGATCGTGTAGTACCCGCCGGCGTTGGTGACGGCGGTGTATTCCGTCGCCGCCGCCTGCACAGGCTCCGCCGCCAGAGATTGCACCTCTTGCACGGCCTCCTGCACAGCGTC
>JAAZBQ010000923.1 GCA_012513725.1 Chloroflexota bacterium | reverse complement strand
CTGCGCTACTATATCAACTCGGCCTACCTGGGTGACAAGCGTTTCGGCATCTGGCGACTCGACTTTCAGTCGGGCGAGCGCAAGGTGATCTGGGAGCAGGGCGAGGACATGTGCAACGCCCACCCCCAGCTCGACCCGGCGGGCACCGATCTCCTCATCCAGCACAACCGCGGCGCCGAACTGGATGACACCGGCCGGTACATCCGCCTGGTGGGCGAGATCGGGGCCACCCTCTTTCTCATCGACATCAACGGCGAGAACCACCGCACGCTGCCGGTGGGCAAGCCCTACACCGAGCGCTGCCAGGGGCACCAGTGCTGGATCGGCAAGACGGGCGAGATCCTCCTGACCATCGGCGGGCCCCGTGAGCAGATGACGGAGCAGGGGAACCTGCTGGCTGTCCGTCCCGGTGACGAGGCGGCCCGCGTGGTGGCCAAGGGCGTCTACTTTGACCACACCAACGCCTCCCGCGACGGGCGCTTTTTCGTCTCCGACACCAGCCCCGATGCACGCCTCGTGGTGGGCTCCCTGAAGACGGGACGCTGGCGGGTGCTGTGCGAGACGGGCTCCAGCCTGTCGAGCCCCCAGTACACCCACCCGCACCCCTACCTGAGCCCCGACAACCGCTGGGTGATCTACAACTCGGACCGCACCGGCATCCCCCACGTCTACGCAGCCCAGGTGCCGGAGGGCCTCCTGGAGGACTTGGAGCGCTAGCCCGGCTCCCGCGTCAGGCAGAGGGAATAGCAAGCGCCCCGCCATTTCTGGCGGGGCGCTTGGCGTTGATGCTTGACGTAACGGGCTACTTGCCGTCGGTCCAGTCGGCGAGCCAGTCCAGCAGGAGGCGCGTCCAGGAGCGCAGGCTGGGGTTGTCGCTGGCGATGCCCACGCCGTGGCGGCCCGAGCGGTACACATGCATCTCGGCCTCCACGTCCGCCTGCCGGCAGGCCTGGAAGAACCGGAGGCTGTTCGCGACCGGGACCCTGGGGTCATCGGCCGTGTGAAATAGAAAGGCAGACGGCGTCGCCGGCGTGACGTGCAGCTCGGCGCTAACCATCTCGCGCTGGGCGTCGGTGGCGCCGGGGCCGAACAGGTTCTCGGCCAGCCCCGGGTTGCCCCCCGGCTGCATCGAGACGGCCCCGTACGCCAGGATCAGCCGGTTAGGCCGCGGATCGTACGCGCTGGCCAGGTCGTCCTCGGGGTCCACGCAAAGGGCCGGCTGGGTGCCGACCGTGGCGGCCAGGTGGGCGCCGGCGCTAAAGCCGATCATGCCGATCCGCTCAGGATCGATGCCGTGGCGGTCGGCGACGCTGCGCACCAGGCGCATCGCCCGGGTGGCGTCGGCGTAGGGGGCGGGGTAGTAGTGGGGCGCCACGCGATAGCGGCAGACGACGCCCACCAGCCCGGCCTCGGCGAACAGGCGGCCGAACGGCTCGCCCTCGTGGGCGGCCAGGTGGTTGTAGCCGCCGCCCGGCAGAACGACCACGGCGGCGTGTGGCGTTGCGCCGCTGGATGGCGGATAGAACTCGATCCGGGGCCGCTCCCCCTCTGCGGGGTTGTTCGGCGAGCCGTCGGGCCATAGGTTCAGCACGTCATGGGGTGCCATGGGGAGCCTCCTCCTTGCCGGCGCCGGGCCAGGCCGGCGCGGGCCGTTCAGTCGATCCAATCGCGCAGCCAATCGATCAGCAGGCCGGGCCAGGAGCGCAGGCTGGGCATGTCGCCCGCCAGGCCCACACCGTGCGGGCCGCTCCGGTACACGTGCAGTTCGACCGGCACCCCGATCCGCATGCAGGCCTCGGCGTAGCGCAGGCTGTTGGAGCAGGGCACCGAGGGGTCGTCGGCCGTGTGGAACAAAAAGACGGGCGGGTTGCCGGCCCGCACGTGCAGTTCGTTGGACATCTGCCGGCGTGTCGCCTCGTCGGCGTCGGGGCCGAGGAGGTGCTCGGCGGAGCCCTGGTGGTACTCGTGCACCATAGAGATCACGGGATAGCCCAGGATCAGGCGCTCCGGCCGGGCCGACCAGCGCGTGGCGAGGTCGTCCTCCGGATCGCAGTGGAGGTCGGGCTGGGTGGCGACGGTGGCGGCGAGGTGGCCCCCGGCGCTAAACCCCATGATGGCCACCCGGCCGGGATCGATGCCATAGGTCTCGCCCAGCGAGCGCACCGTGCGCACGGCGCGGGCGGCGTCGGCATAGGGCGCCGGAAAGCGGTGCGGATGGACGCGATAGTGGCAGACAACGCCCACCAGCCCGGCCTCGGCGAACAGGCGGGCGAACGGCTCGCCCTCGTGGGGTGCGCGATGGGTGTAGCCCCCGCCTGGGCAGACGACCACCGCCGCGCGAGGCGCCCGAGCCCGCCCCTCGGGCAGGTACACGTCCAGGCGGGGGCGCTCGGCGGGGTCTGTCGGGTTGTGGGGCGAGCCATCGGGCCATAGGGGAACGATGTGGGCGTCCTGCATCCGTTGTTGCTCCTCTCGTGGGGGCGGGACCGCGCGACGCGTCAGGCGCGGGGCAGCGTGCCAAAGACGCGGTCCCAGACATCGGAGGTGACCCCGAAACGCTGGTTGGGCGTCTGCCCGTGGTGCCGCATGTGGTGGCCGCGTATCCGTGCCAGGTAGCCGCTGCGGATCGCGGCGTGGTGCAGCGAATAGTGGGTCATGTCGTAGGCCAGGTAGCCGGCCAGGAACCCGCCGAACAGCGGCGCCAGCCAGCCCCCTGCTCCCAGGAGCGTCGTCGCCGCCCAAAAGAGCCCGTAGAACAGCGCGGCGAGCGGGATGCTGACCGCCGGCGGCATCACCAGGCGCGTCTTGCTGCGCGGCTGCGCGTGGTGCACCCCGTGGAACAGGAACGCCAGCCGTTCCTGCCGCGGGCTCCGCGGGCGAAAGTGGAACAGGAAGCGATGCAAGACATACTCGGCCAGCGTCCAGAGGCCCAGCCCCAACACGAACGCGACGGGCAGATGCCATAGAGCGCCCTGTCGCCCGGCGATTGCCCGGTAAGCCAAGTAGAGCACCGCCGGGCCATAGATCGCGGCGACGATGGCGGGGTGGATGTGGGTAAAGAACTCTAGCACGTCGGATCGGAACAGACGGATCGGTTCCTGGCCGTGCGAGGCATTCCGATGACCCATGGATCTCCTGACCGCAGGCGGGCGTCGCGTGCCCGCCATGTTGCGAGCCGCATTATAGCGGCGGGGCGGGCCCGGTCAACCGCCCGATCTCGCGCCGCCGCGCGCCTCCGGGGCGGCCGGCGTCAGGTGAGGGGTATGCGGGGCGGACGGTCGTCGCGGAGCCACTCCAGTCGCGAGGCGGCCAGGTGCCGGCGACTCAGGAGCACCGTGACCAGCACGATCAGGGCGGTGGCCAGCGCGTCCACGGGGCCCCCATCGAGCGGACCGCCCACCCATCGGGCGCCGGCCGACGTCACCTCAAAGCGCGCGAGCCCTACCGGAAAGCCAAAGGACACGCCCTCGCCATACAGAGCCCAGAGCAGGAGGTTTCGGGTGGCCGTCCAGGCCAGGGGCGCCCACAGGGTGCGCGTGGCCAGGAACATGGCGCCCAACCCCGCTCCCTGGAGCGCGAGGATCAGGAGCGAGTAGACAGATAGATGGTCGACGCCGGGCCGGCCATAGTACGAGGCGGCGAAGACCAGGGCACTGAGCGTCAGCGCCGTCGCCGGGCGCGTCTGCTTGGTCAACTGGGCGAGGAGGGCGCCGCGGAACACGAGTTCCTCCACGGCAGCGTACAGCACGTGTAGGAGGACGGCCGCGCCGCCCCAGGCCGCGGTGGTGAGCGAGAACCCAGGCACCGGCGTCGCCCGCGCCCAGCTGCGGGCGATGGCCAGCCCCCAGGGAATGGCCACCGACAGGCCCCCGGCGAACACGCCGAGGGCCAGCATGGCCAAGACGGGCCGCACCACGAGGGAGTAGCGGTCGTCCAGGAGGTCCCACAGGGGGGACCTCCGCCGGGCG
>JAAZBQ010000922.1 GCA_012513725.1 Chloroflexota bacterium | reverse complement strand
GTCGTCGACCCGCGAGAGGCCGTCCATCACCTTGATCGCGCCCATGGTCACCGGCAAGCCGCCCGAGTACCCGACCAGCAGGTGGAGGCTATCCGCTGCCAGGTGGCGGCGCAGGACCTTTTCCGTCCACGGCGCCGGCCCGTCCGAGTGGATCAGCTCGCGGAGGCCACGGCTGAGGGCGCGGACGCGGCGGACCTCGAGGTTGCCGGGCAGCGGCCGCCGCGGCGCGAACGCCTCCTCCCCGAGGATGAACCAACGCACATGTTCCTCTCGGAAGGTATAGCCCTGCCGTTCCAGCAGCGGGCGCAGCCGGGCGGTCTCGCCCCGGGCAAAGGAGGCGTACAGCCGGGGCTCCAGGCCGCGCCCGGTGTAGAACGCCGTCACGTCGCGCACGGCGGCATCCAGGTCGCCCTCGAGGTCGAGGATGACGCCGTGGTTGCTGTCGTGGGACAGGGGGTTATCCACGCAGTGGTACAGCAGCCCATACGGCCGGCGATCCACGTCGCAAAAGTCGCCGTAGAAGGTGTTCTCGAGGCGGCGGAGCAGGCCTAGGTCGATCATGGGCTTCCCCCGGACGGGCCTCAGGCCAGCCAGCCGTTCTGTTTGCTCTCTGGGGTATAGCCGTGGAGTTCGATGCGGTTCCCGTCCGGGTCGCTGATCCAGGCCTGCAGGGAACGGTCGGTGCCCGTCTTGATCTCGCTGACCTCGACCCCCCGGGCGCGCAGTGCGGAGACCGTATGCTCCATGTCCTCCACCTCGAGGCATAGGTGGCGGTAGGGCTGCTTGTCGGCGAGTTCGCCGAGCTCACCCTGGAACAGCTCGATAAACCCGCGCCCGCCGACGTGGATGTACTGGCCGTACTTTTCTCCCGTGGGACGGATGAACTCGAACGCCGGGGTCAGGCCCAGCGTGTCGCAGTAAAAGGCCAGCGACCGCTCCAGGTCGGACACGGTGTAGCAGACGTGGGCGAGACCGCGAATCAGCGAACGGTCGGGCGTAGGACCCATGACAGTACCCACCTTTCGGATGGCCGGCGGAGGCCGGCGGACGACGGTGCCGGCATGGTAGGCGATCCGCCGGGCAAACGCAATCTGCCCCTGCTGTGCGGGTGCACCTGCACGTCCTGCACGAGCGCAGAATCCGGGTCGTCTTCTATGGACTGCGGCAGGCTTCCTGCCGCTTTGCGTGCAAGGCTGGGCGCCTCCTGTGGAGGGGAGAACCGCCCTGGGCTCTTGGCCGGCCAAGAGGGGCGGGTGGTGTGCCGTCACCAGGCCACAGCGCCGTGCAGGCTGCAAAGCGGCAGGCTTCCTGCCGCAGTCCACAAAAGACGCCCACGCCTGCCGTGCGCCGGCCGGGGTTGAGCGGCCGGCCGCCATCGGGTACCATGTGTGCGGTGGCAGATCCTCTCGTCCATACCATCCCGGGAGCGTCATGAAACCACTGCGCAGCCACGTCGCGATCGCCATCGACGGGGGCGGGCTCAAGGGGGTGATCCCCGCCCGGGCCCTGGCCATCCTCGAAGAGTACCTCGGCCGTCCCTGCTCGGCCATATTCCGGGTGGCAGCGGGCACCTCCACCGGCTCGATCATCTCGGCCGGCATCGGCGCGGGCCTCAGCGCCCAGGACCTGCACGGACTGTACCTCGATCTGGGCAGCAGCATCTTTCGCCGATCCTGGCGGACGGCCCTCTTTCCCCTGACCCGCTACCGTTACCCGGGCGAACCCCTCGAGCGCGCGCTGCGCCAGCACCTCGGCGAGCTCACCATGGCGGACCTGTGGCAGGGGCCCGAGCGGATCGACGTGGTGATCACGGCGTTCGACCTGGTCGAGAACCGCACCCGGTTCATCAAGCCCTGGAAGGCCGAGTACGCCGCCTGGCCGCTCTACAAAGCGGTGATGGCCTCGTCGACGGTGCCCACCCTGTTCCCGGTGGTCGACGGGCGCTATGTGGATGGCGGCGTCGGCTCGTACACGAACCCCTGCTACCTGGCCGCCTATGAGGCGATCTGTTGCCTCGGTTGGCCGCCCGAGGAGACCACGCTGATCAGCCTGGGCTGCGGCCATCCGCCCGCGGGGATGGCGCCGGGCGCTGCCAGCCGGCTGCGGCCGTGGAACTGGCTCTCGCCGGTGGCCGGGGCATTCCTGCAGTCGGCCGATCACCAGCAGCAGCACCTGGTGGACCTGATCTGGCCGCGCCTCGATTTCCGCCGCTTCCAGGTCCCGCTCCCCGAGCCGATTCCCTCGGACGACCCCGCGCGGGT
>JAAZBQ010000921.1 GCA_012513725.1 Chloroflexota bacterium | reverse complement strand
CCGTCGGCCGGCGATAGGATGTCGGCCAGGGTCTCCAGCGAGCGCGCGCCGAGGCCGGCGGCCTGCTCCTCCTCGGCGGTCAGCGTGCCGTCAAAGTCGATGATGACGCGCTGTCGGATGCCCATAGTCCCCCAGATCGCAACATGGCCCCGGGACGGGCCCGGGGCGCGCAACGCACGGCGAGCGGTCAGGAACCCCGGCGCACGAGCGGCAAGTACAGGCCGCTTCCCGGTGCCGGCTCGGTGGGCGCATTCCCCGCACCGGGCGTGCTGCCGGGGCCGGGCGTTAGGCCGGGGTCCGGCGAGGCGGGGAGGGCGGTCGGCCGGGCAGCCACGCCGCCGGAGGCGCCCGGCCAGTAGCCAGGGAGCATCCGGTAGCCGGCGCTCCGCAGTACGCCGGCGCCCGTGGTGGTGACGTTGCCGAGCACGCGGTACTGCGCTCCGCCCGTCGCGCCATCTCCCCCGGCGGGAGCGCTCCAGCCCAGGCAGAAGTTGGCCGAGGAGGAGGCCATCGCGGCGCCGCCCACGATCAAGAGCCCGATGGCCAGCGCCAGCCCCTGCGTCACGATCCGCCGGATCATCTTGCTCGCCCTCTCCCAGTGCGTTCCCTTCCCGTTTTGGGGGCTGGTCCCCAGAACAGGGACCCGGCCCGGAACGGGGCCTAGACCGGCAGCAGGATGGAGAACGTGGTGCCCTCACCCACCTGGCTGTCGACCTCGATCCTCCCGCCATGCTGGCGGACGATGCTCTGCGAGATGAAAATGCCCAGTCCCAGGCCGTTCTCCTTGGTGGAGTAAAAGCCCTCAAAGATGTGCTCGAGATCCTCCGGCGGGATGCCCACACCGGTGTCCTGGACCCTCAGCGCTACCTCGCCGTTGGGCGCCGCCTCAGCCCGCAGGCACAGGTCGCCGCCCTCGGGCATGGCCTCTAGCGCGTTCAGTGTCAGGTTCAGCAGAACCTGTTGCATGGCGTCGGCCGCCACCGGCACCGCCGGCAGACCCTCGGCGACGTCCGTTCGCACCTGGACGGCGAGATCGCGCGCCTGCTTTTGGATGAGGGCGTGCACGCGGTCTACCAGGGCCGCCGGCTCGATCGGCTCACGGTTCGCGATGTCGGCGCGGAGGTTCAGGTTGCGCAGTTGCGATACCAGGTCGTTGGCCCGCAGCAGTTCGTCGTGAGCCACCTCGAAATAGCGCTCGGCGTTCTCGCCGCTGGCGGCGGCCTCGCGCGCCAGCCCCAGGCAACCGATCACCGACTGCAGCGGGTTCTTGATCTCGTGGGCAAAGGAGGCCGCCAGCTTGCCGGTGGCCGAGAGCTTTTCGGCGTGGAGGAGCGCCTGTTGCGCCATGCGCATGTCGGTGACGTCGTCGACGACGGCCAACCCGAACCGCGGCGTGCCGGCGCTGTCGCGCACCATGGAGAGGAGCATGTTGGCCCACCGCACCTTGCCCCCCGCCCCGCGGTAGCGCGCTTCGAGCTGGGTGGGCTCGCCGCCGGGCAAGAGCAGCGCCCGATGCGCCTCGCGGAACGCCTCGCGACCCTCCGGATCGACGAGCAGATCGGCAAAGACATGGTCCTGGATCCTCCTGTCGGGGGCAGTGAGGAGGAGGTCGAGCGCCGGGTTCCAAGCGAACAGCCGGCCCTCCTCGTCGAGGAGGCCGATGCCCGACGCAGCGCCGTCAAAGATGGCCCGGAAGAGGGCCACGCTCTCCCGGAGCGACTCGGTGCGGTCGCGCACCTCCTCCTCCAGGCGGTCGGCGTGGCGCTCGAGCTCCTCGAACATGCGCGCCTTGCGCACGCCGATGGCGGCCAGGTTGGCCAGCAGTCGCAGCGCCTGCATCTGCTCGGTGTCCAGCGCCTCGCGGGCGCCCGCCTTGACCGCCAGCACTCCCACGACGCCCTGGCGCCGGATGAGGGGCAATACGGCCATGAAGCGATACCCCCTGGCGAGGGCCTCGGCACGCCACTCTGGGTGGAGGTCCTCGTCTCGGGCCACGTCTACCACCACCGGCTCTCGGTCACGGATGGCTCGATGGACGGGATATCTGCCGCCCGCGTCATCTACCGAGAAGACCAGGCGTTGGGCCCAGTTTGCCTCGTGGCCTGCGGCGGCCGTCGGGGTCAGCGGTTGGCCGGGCTTCTCGGGCATCAGCCCGGCCCAGGCCATCGTCAGGCCAAAGCGATCCACCGCCAGATGGCAGGCCCGCTCGAGAACGTCCTGCGCCGACGGCTCGCCCAAGAGTACCTGGGAGCCGTCGTACAGCGCCGAGAGGTGCTGCAGCCGTCGCTGGGTCTCGGCTTCGGCCTGCCGACGTTCGATGAGGTCGGCCGCCTGGCGCGCCAACACGTCGATGGCCCGCAGTTCGCCCTCGGTCGGCTCGTGGGGCTGCCGCCAGTGCGTGGAGATGGCCCCCAGCAGGGCGCCGGAGCGAGAGTACAACGGCGTGGTCTGCGACGCGCGGATCCCGTCGTTCCGGAGGACCTGACAGTCCTTCGAGCCGGCCATGAACGCGCAACGCTCGAGATCGGGAGCGATGACCCGCTGGCCGGTGCCCAGCATCGCCCCGCATGTCGTGCGTGTGTTCGCGGTAACCCACTCCCAGTGCCGGGCGGCGGCCTCGCTGAATCCACGGTTTCCCAACAGCCGCAGGCGGCGCTGGCCGTCCTCCGCCACCTCGAGCATCTGGAGCGAGGCAATGTCCGCGTGGTGCAGCTCTACGGCCGTATCCAGAATCTGGGCATAGAGCGCATCGGCATCATCCGCCTGGATGAGCTGCGTGCTGACGCGCTGCAGCTGCGTGGCGGCGGCCAACTCGGCGGCCAGCCGGCCCTCGCTCTTGCGGAGGGCGTCGTCGGCCCGCTTGCGCTCGGAAATGTCGCGGAAGAGCGCCGCAAAGCGGTGCTCCTCGGGCCGGCCATACCGAAAGGCATGGACGCCGTACCAGCGGTCGAGCGGCGCCGTGTAGCTCTCGATGCGGACGGGCTCGCCCGTCTGCACGACCCGGCCGTAGGTGTCGATCCAGTGCTCTTCGAGCTGCGGGATCACCTCCAGCGCCGTGCGCCCTTCCACCCCGCTCAGCCCCGTCTGCTGCTCAAAGGCCGGGTTCACGTGGAGCCAGCGATAGTCTACCGGCTCGCCGTTCTCATCGTAGAGCATCTCGTGGATCGCGAACGCCTCATCCATCGACTCGAACAGCGTCCGGTAGCGCGCCTCGCTCTCCCGCAGCGCGTCCTCGGCCTGTCTGCGCTGTGTGACGTCGCTGGCAGCGCCAAACCACTCTGTGATCTCGCCCTCGGCATCCAGAATGGGCACGGCCCGAGAGAACGTCCACCCCACACCGCCGTCCGCACGGCGTACGCGATGCTCCAGCTGGAAGGCGCTCTTGGTGCGTATGGCCTCCTGGATCGCCGCGTTCATGTGTGGTCGGTCTTCGGGGAGGATGTACTCCTCGATCCACGTCCCGTTCGGCCGGTCCGTGTCTGCCAGGAATCCGCCGCCATCCAGGTGGCGCATCTCGCGCCAATCGGGGCCCATGCGGTACATGGCCTCGGAACTGGCCTCCACCAGGGCGCGTAACTGCGCCTCGCTCTCCCGGAGGGCGTCCTCCGTGCTTCGCCGGTAGAGCGCCTCTTCGATGGCGGGCGCCAACGCCTCGATGTCTTCCTGCTGTTCCCGGTCAAAACCGTTCGGGCGGTCGGAGACCACGATCACGCCGACCGTTCGTCGGCGGCGCCGCAACGGCACCGCCAAAAAGGCGGCCACCGGAGGATGGTCGCCGGGGAGGCGTTCGGAGAATCTGCCTGGGGCCTGGTTCTTGAGGATGCTCCTGCCGCGCGCGATGGCGTCGCTGTCCAGCCCCGCGTCGGCCAGGGTTTCCATCATGTGGCGCTGTAGCGCGGCGCTGCCCGACAGCCGCTGCGTCCCGTGCAGCCCGCTGACGGTGACGTCGCCCGCCAACTCGCCGTCGATCACCTCGCTGAACAGGCCGCCCTGGCTCTCGGTGAGCTCCATGGCGACCAGTACGCAGGTGCGCCGCAGCTCGTCGGCGGTCTCGCACGTGATCGCCCGCTCGAACACCCGGTTGATCGCGGCGAGGAGCGCCTGCTGGCGGAGTATCTGTTGTTGCGCTTTCACGCGTTCGGTGACGTCGCCGCCATAGATGTTGACATACCCTTGGCCGGGGAGCGGGACGAGGATGAGGTCGTAGGTCGTGTCGCCGGCCGCGGCCTCCATGCGCCACATGGCCCCTTGCTCCAGGGCCGCCTGTACCGCCTGTCGCCATTCCTCCGGCAGGCGGCGCCCGACGTGGGCGCCCCATTTCTCCAGCAGCCCGGCGCTCGCGGTGTTGGCGTAGAGCAGGGTGCCGTCCCGATCTACGCGCAGGACCGGATCGGGGTTCTCGCTGGGAAAGCGCGCCGAGGTCGCCAGGCGCTCTTCCAGTTCCCGTTCCTCGGTGACGTCGTGGAGCACCCAGCGCAGCAGCCCTTCGCCCCCATGCGCGGTTCCCTCGGCGGCAGCGGTGCAGGCCACCAACCGCTCTCGGCCCTCGCTGCCGGCCGGCCGCAGGCGCAACTCGCACCGCTGCGGTGCCCCGTCGCGCCCCCCGTGCTTCAGGGCGTTGCGATAGGCACCGATCGAGGCGGGCGAGACGTAGGCGCCCAGGTCCCGCGTCGCGGGTGAAACGTGGGCGTGGCCGAGCAACTCCCGGGCTGCCCGGTTTGCGCTGCGGATGGTTCCCTCGCCATCGGTGACCAGGTAGGCCACCGGGGCCGAGTCAAACAGGTCCTGATAGCGGTCGCGCGCGACACTCAGCGCGTCGGATGCGGCGGCCAGTGCCTGTTGCTGAGCCCTCAGTTCGTCATTGGCCACCTGGAGCTCGGCCGTGCGTTCTTCCACGCGATGCTCGAGATCCTCGTACGAGCGGCGCAGCGCGTCCTCGGCGCGGCGGAGCGCCCGACGCTCGGCGGCCCGCTCCAGGGCGCGGCGAACGGCGGTGGCCAGACGGGTGAGGCGATCCTTCATCACATAGTCGTCGGCGCCGGCCTGCATCAGTTCCACCGCGATCTCTTCGCCGACGGTGCCCGAGATGGCGACGAAGGGCATGTCGGCGTCGTGCGCCTTGGCGGTCCGTAGGGCATCCGGCGCGCTGAACGCGGGCATCACATAGTCCGAGATGACGATGTCGAACGGCTGCGCCTCAAGCGCCCGCCGCATGGCCTCGGCATCCCATACGCGTAGCGCTTCCGGCGCCAAGCCCTCCGCCCGCAGCGTGCGCAAGACCATCTCGGTGTCGTCCGCCGAATCCTCGACGATCAGCACGCGCAGGGTCTCGGCGACGCTCTCCGATTCGTCTGCTGTCGAAGGTCGAGTGGTCACCGCTATACCCTCTTGCTCACGCGTTCGTTGACCAGCAACCAAAAGAGGCTCAGCTGCTGCACCGCCTTGCTGAACTCGGAAAAGTCCACGGGCTTGCGCACGTACGAGTTGGCGCCCAGCTCATACGAGCGCAGCAGGTCTTCCTCCTCGCGCGACGAGGTGAGCATGACTACCGGGTAGTACTGCGTGCGCGCGTCGGCGCGCAGGCGCTCGAGCACCTCCAGGCCGTCGACCTTGGGCATGCGGATATCGAGCAGGATCACGGCGGGCTCGACGTCCGTGTCGCGATCGGCGTAGCGCCCCTCGCAAAAGAGCCACTCGAGGGCCTCTTCGCCGTCAGACACGACGATGATCTCGTTGCTGATCTTGCTGCGCTTGAGCGACCGGATGATCAGTTGCACATCGTCCGGGTTATCCTCTACAAGGAGGATGACGCTTTTGTCCATGGTGATCTCCCTGCCTTTGGGTGCCTGGCGTGTGTGCGGTACTAGGCGGGGCGCTGGGCCTCAGTCGGCCTGTTCGCCCTCCCCTTCCAGGGTAAAGCGAAAGGTTGCGCCCTGGTCGATGGCTCCCTCCGCCCAGATCTCGCCGCCGTGCAGGCGGACGATCCGCTGCACGGTGGCCAGGCCGATGCCGTGGCCCTGGAACTCTTCCTGGCCGTGGAGCCGCTGGAACACGCCGAACAACTTGTGCACGTAGGTCATGTCGAAGCCGGCCCCATTATCCCGCACATAGTACACCATCCTGCCCTGCCACTCCTCGGTGCCCAGGGCGATCCGTGCATCGGGCCGGCCGGCGGTGAACTTCCAGGCGTTGCCCAGGAGGTTCTCCAGCGCAGCGCGCAGCAGCCGCGGATCGGCGTGAGCGGTGAGGCCATTCTGGATGTCGAGCGTCACCGAGCGCTCGGGATCGTCTGCGGCAAGCGCCCCGGCGATCTCACGGGCCATAGCGCTGAGATCGACCTGTTGGAACTGCGGCTCCGCCCGGGTGATGCGCGAGAGCTGCAGGAGGCCGTCGATGAGGCCCCCCATGCGCTGCGCGGCGGCGCGCAAACGCCCGAGATAGTCGCGCCCCGTCTCGTCGAGCACGTCTTCATAGTCCTCGAGGATCGCTAGGCTAAACCCGTCCACCGTGCGCAGCGGCGCCCGCAGGTCGTGGGAGACGGAATAGGCAAAGGCCGTCAGCTCCTCGTTCATGGCGTTCAGCTGTCGGTTCAGCCGGCCCACGGCGCGTTCGCCCTCGACGCGGGCCGTCACGTCCTCGATCGCCAGCAGGATGCGGTGGGCGCCGGCGCCGTCGTCCGACAGGCGGCGGGCGTTCAGCGCCATGATGCGCCGGCCGATGCGCGGGAAGACGCGGTCCACCTCGACGTCCTCTACCGAGCCACCCGAGTGCAGAATGTCCTCCAGCCTGCTGCGCAGGCTGGCGATGTCCCATTGCGCGTCGGCGACCTCATAGATGGACATGCCCAGGGTCTCGGCGGGGGTGACGTCAAACGTGGCGTAATAGGCGCGGTTGGCCGACTGAATGCGCAGGTCGCGGTCCAGCACCACCAGGGGCTGGCGCACGGTGTCCACGATCTCCTGGGCACCGTGCTGCGGCGCCTGGGTCGGCAGGTGCGCTGGCGCGGGCGGGCACAAGAGCCAGGCCAGCCCCTCCACGTGGCCGTCCGCTCCCCCGAGGGGCCCCACGCGGGCGGAGACATCCTGCGCAGAGCCGCCAGCGCCCACGATCCGGATGCGCACCTCCCCTGCGGCGCGGGCGAGGGGAGCGGCCTGCAAGGCCTCCTGCATTACGGGGCGGCTTTCGGCCGCAATCAGGCGGGGAAGCGACATGCCGACCAGGTCGTCGCGGGTGAGCCCCAGCAGGGCGCTGGCGGCCTGGTTGGCATGGTGTACGTTGCCTTCTAGATCGGTGGCCAGGTAGGGGGACGGAGCGCCCTCAAAGAGGGTACGGAAGGTGACCACCTGCTCCATCGCCACGCGTTGCGCCCGCTCGAGGTTGGCCTGGGCTGCGCTCAGCTGCTGCCTGAGCGCTTCCGGGTCCGGGTCAGGGTGGGTGCGGAGCCCCTGCTGCGATGGCGCCAAGTGATCCCTCCCGATGGCGGTATGGTGCGATATCGCTACTCGCACGCCGAGCACGTTCGGGGCAGGGTGCAGGGATGGGAGGCTACTCGGCGCTACATAAGGTCAGGTCCACCCCAGTATAGCGATATCCTGCCGTTTGTCCAGCCCTCGATAGCGTGGCCCGGACTATGTGCCGTTCCCTGCCGTTGGGGTGGGGCAAGCCGCCCGCCTATCCGCCCAGTTCCAGGCAGCGCCGGCGATAGTGCCTATAGTTCGCCAGGGGCACCTCGGCGGGCACGCCGTGGTCGCAGGTGGGAATGTACCCGCCCCGGGCACGCATGGCGGGCAGGATGCGCTCCACCATCGCGTCGATGGCCTCCGGCGCCTGGGCGAGGACGCGCTTGTCGATCCCGCCAAAGAGGGCCAGGTCCGGATACCGCCGGCCGATCTCCACCACGTCGCAGCCGGCGGCCACCTCCAACGGGCTCATGGCGTCCATGCCGATCTCGCGGTAGAGGGGGATGACGTCGATGGCCCGGCCGTCGGTGTCGATCTGGAGGTAGAGGTGACGCGTGCGGTCGATTTGCCGCCTGCGCACGTTGTCCAGGAGTTGCTGGTAGTAGGGGAAGAGGAACTCGCGGATCATGCGCGGCGAGATGAGCGGCCCGGCGTTGTAGCAGATGTCCTCGGCCAGGAACACCTCGTCCAGGGTGACGCGCGCCTGGTGCCGGGCGATCACCGCGTCGGCCAGGGCCAGCCAGGCGCGCATGCAGTCGTGGATCAGGTCGGGGGCGTCGTAAAAGGCGTATAGCGTCTTTTCCGGCCCGAACAGGCTGCGCAGGTACATGTACCCGCCGATCACCCGCTGGCAGATCATCTTGCCCTGGCCGGCGGCCTCCACGGCCCAGGCCATCCGGTCGTCCAGGTCCTCGTAGCGCTCCGCCGAGGCCGGGTCCAGGCGCCAGCGAACGTTCTCCTCCCAGGTGGCGCGGTCCTTGACCGGGTGATCGAGGTACTCGGGCATAAAGCCACTGCGCCGGCCCTTGAAGCAGAGCACCGCCCGGCCGGCCACATCCTGCACCACCTCATAGTCGCCGCGGTCCTCGAGGACCCGCTCCTCAAAGGCGGGATAGAAGGCGGCCTCGCACCAGCCCAGGCCGTCCAGGGCGTGGTGGCCGGG
>JAAZBQ010000920.1 GCA_012513725.1 Chloroflexota bacterium | reverse complement strand
TGCCCGGCGGCCGCCGGTAGAAGAGGTGGTAGACGCCTTCCCGACAGATGACAAAGGGCGCGTGCTTTTGCGGCGCCACGCCCGCCGCGGCGGGCTCGGCCAGGACGTCCGGCAGCGGCGTGAACGGCGCCTCCAGGTCGTCACCGACGGCGTGGAACAGCGTCTGCTCCGAATCCCACGTGCCGGTGCCCACGATGCCGATGGCGTGCCAGACGCCGTCGCGGTCCCGGAACAGGCAGAAATCGTTCAGGTGGCGATCCGGATAGTGAACGATCCGGCGCCACGGTCCGTCGAGCCGCAGAGTCCGCACGGGTCTACCTCACCGCCGTCAGGAGCAGCACCCAGTCGCTGTGCCGGTAGACCGAGGGCGTACGCCAGACCCCCTCGCGCCGGTCGCCCCGGATGGGTCCGTCGCTGGCGGCCGAGTACTCGCCGGTGCGCGGATCGAACCACTGGGCCGTATACTCGTGGTCGCCGACGTTCAGGATCTCGATGCGCTTGCCGCTGTTGCCGGCGGGAATGTACACGACGACGGCCTCCCCAGGGATCGCCGCGCAGTGCGGATCGGTGAGGCTCTGGACCTGGGCCGGCACGCCCCGCACGCGCAGCCACTCGCGGTGGGGCTCCAGACGATGCCAGTCCAGTGCCCGCAGGAAGGCCAGAAGGTGAGCCAGTTGCTTGCCGCCGGCGTAGCCCAGCGCCTCGCGCCACGACTGCCCGTGCCAGGGCTGCGAGTTGGTCCGGTCGGTGCCGATCCCGACCGCTGCCCGCGGGTCAAAGAACTGCCACACGCCCGCCGAGCCGTAGACATGGCCCGCCGCGCCGTTCAGGAACGCCGTCCAGGCCTGCCAGCGGATCATCCGGGCGCTGGCCCCCTCGATCTTGTGCCGCTCGTAGAATCCCTCGGCGTGGAGGACGGGCTTGGTCGGCGTCCGGGCATAGTTCTCGGCGACGCGCTGGGGCACGCGCCACAGCCGGTCCAGCGAGTGCCCCGTCTGCAGCCAATTGTGGTCCAGCCAGGGCTCGTCGTGGAACTCGCCGGCGGACGACGCCTGGTGCGCCTCCTCCGGCCAGGCCGCGGGATCGTCGAGGTCCTGGCGTCCCGAGGGATGAATGCTCAGCGGATGCCCGTAGGCGTTCGCCGCGGCGACAGCGCTGCCCAGGGCCTGCCAGTCGCTCTTTTTCCAGGGAATGCCGGTGTGGGTGTAGGCGTACTGGTACTCGCCGGAGAGGCTCCAGATCAGGTTATGGGCCGCGTAGCGGGCCAGGAGGTAGCGCGAGAGCCAGATAGCATCCTCCAGGCTCACGCCGACCTGCTTGCCGATCCAGGTGGGGTGGGCGCAGACCACCATGCCGGCCTCCCACAGGGCCGCCATGCGGCGGTCCAACCCGGCAAAGTAGGCCGGGTTGGGGTCATCGAACCGGCCGCTGCCCGGCGGGTCCGTGTTGCCGGGAAAGGGGTGCCCGCCCTCGTTCGGTTGGTCGATCTCCATGAACTCGGTCATCACCGCGGTGTACCCGCGGGCTTGCCGATCGCGCAGCCAGACGAAGAACGGCCCGTCGCCGTCGCCGAGGCCGCAGCGCTCGGTGTTCATGGCCCAGTTCGTGTCGCCGAGGAGCAGGAACGGCGTGCCGTCGGCATAGTGAAAGCGCCGCCCGTCGGGCGAAACCCGCACGTGACCCCGCAGGTTGGGGTTGGCCGCGATCTCCTCCGGGGTGGCGGCGCGTACCTCGAGCGTGCCGCCCTGGCCGGCCAGGCCCTGGTCCTCCGAGGCGGTCTGCCACTCCCAGGTGCCCGGCAGGCTGGGCGCAAAGCG
>JAAZBQ010000919.1 GCA_012513725.1 Chloroflexota bacterium | reverse complement strand
CCTGAGCAAGCGGATCGTGGCCCTGGCCGAGACGGCGGGCTATGGCCTGGTGGAGCGCCTGGCGGAAGAGATCGCCCGCCTGTGCCTGGCCGACGAGCGGGTGGAGGGGGTGACGGTGCGGGTGGAAAAGCCTCGCGCCCTCCGCTACGGCCGGTCCGTGGGCGTCGAGATCGAGCGCTCGCGTGGATGATCTCACCACCAAGGGCACAAAGAACACCAAGGGGGATGCCGGTTCGTCCCCTCCCCTCCCCCTTGGTGTACTCTGTGCGCTCGGTGGTGAAGGCATGTGGCGATAACACGCAAATGCCGAGTGTGGTATAATGCGACGTTGTGTGGGTAGCATCGAGAGTAGCGCATGAACGCGCTGGGAACGAGTTAGGTATGCCTCCGATGAAAGTGGATCCCCTCGATTACGACATCTTTCGCGACGACGAGGACGTCATAGACCGCCGCCAGTGTGATCCGGACATCGCCGCCGCCGTCCACACCATCCTCACCGCCATCGGCGAGGACCCCGAGCGGCAGGGACTGGCCCGCACCCCCGAGCGCATCGCCTGCATGTACGAGGAGCTGACCGCCGGCTACCACGTCGACCCGGTGGCCCTGGTGAACCAGGCGATTTTCGACGTGAACTATGACGAGATGGTCGTCGTCCGCGACATCGACTTTTACTCGCTCTGCGAGCACCACATGCTGCCCTTTATGGGCAAGGTGCACGTGGGCTATATCCCCAACGGCCGGGTCATCGGCCTGAGCAAGATCCCGCGAATCGTCGAGATGTACGCCCGGCGGCTGCAGATCCAGGAGCAGATGACGCGGCAGATCGCCGAGTTCATCCAGCGGGTGTTGCGGCCCCAGGGCGTCGGCGTGGTGGTGGAGGGCTTTCACCTCTGCGCGGCCATGCGCGGCGTAAAAAAGGCGAACGCCCGGATGGTCACCAGCGCCATGCTCGGCACGTTCAAGCGCATGCAGTCGACCCGGCACGAGTTCCTGGCCAACATCGGCCGCGGCGTCTCGGACGCCTAGCGCGCGTGGCGCCATAGGCCGGCTGCACATGAGAACCACCAAGGGCACCAAGAACACAAAGGAAGATGAATGGCCGTTCCACCGCCGTTTCTTCCTTGGCGTTCTCTGTGTCCTTGGTGGTGCGTTGGCGTAACGCGGGGCCCAAGGGCTCGGTCGGCTGCGGGGTGAGCCCGGGTTCGCCCCATCTTGCTGTGAGGGGTTGACGCCGCGCAAAGTCCGGGGTATGTTGCCCGGTGGCTGTTACTGGACCACCAGGGTCCGCGTTAGGATGTCCGGTGATACATGAGGAGGATGTTTTGAAGACGGTCAGACGGATATTCAGCTATCTGGGGCCCTACCGCGGGTGGCTGTACATGACGATCGCCTCGATGATACTGCTCGTGGTGGTGGAGCTGGCGCCGCCCCAGTTCTACCGCCTGCTACTGAACGCCGTCGCCGGCGAGGAGCTGCCCGGCTGGGTCGTGAACGTGGCGGGGCGGTTCGGCTTTGACGTGGTGTCGGGCGAGTGGACGGCGGGCACGGCCGGGCTGCTCACGCTGATGGCGGGGACGCTCCTGGTGTTGCAGACCATCGGCGCCGTGCTGCGGTTCGTGCGCTCGTACACCGCGCACCTGGCGGGCTGGGGCGTGGTGGCCGACGCCCGCCGCGACGTCTATCGCCACCTGCAGCGCCTGTCGCTCCGCTACTATTCCGACCAGCAGACCGGCCAGATCATGTCGCGGATGGTGAACGACACGGACTATTTCGAGCGCCTCATCGCCCACTCGGTGCCCGATACGGCGGTGAACGTGCTCAAGCTGATCGGCGTCTCGGCCGTGCTGAGCGCCATCAACTGGCGGCTCATGCTCCTGACCCTGGTACCGGTGCCGTTCATCGTCGCCGGAATGCAGGGCTTTGCCAAGGTCGTGCGGCCGGCGTTCCGCGCCCGGCAAAAGGAGCTCGGCGAGCTGAACGCCATCCTGGCCGACAATATCTCGGGGATGCGCGAGATCAAGGCCTTTAACCGGGAGGATATCGAGGCGTCGCGGATCAGCGTGCGCATCGACAACTATCGGAACTCGATGCTGCGGGCGCTGCGGCTGATGGCCACCTTTGGGCCGGCCGTGGAGTGGAGCGCCGCCCTGGGCACCATCGTGGTGGTGTACTTTGGCGGGCGGCTGGCCTTTGAGCAGGTGCTGACCCCCGGCGACCTGGTGGCGTTCTTTGCCTACCTGACCCAGTTCTACCAGCCCGTTCGCCAGCTGACCATGGCCTGGGAGGGGATCCAGGAGGCCGCCGCGGGCGCCGACCGGGTGGCGGAGCTCCTCGACGAGGAGCCCGACGTCGACGACCTGCCGAACGCCGAGGACATCCCGCAGCGCGCCAGGGGACGCCTGACGTTCGAGGACGCCTCGTTCTCGTACGTCGACGGCGACCCCGTCCTGGAGCACATCGACCTCGACGTGCCGTCCGGCTCGATGGTGGCCCTGGTGGGGCCCACCGGCGTGGGCAAGACCACCCTGGTCAGCCTGATCCCGCGGTTCTACGACGTTTGCGAGGGACGCATCCTGCTCGATGGCCGCGACATCCGCAGCCTGACGCTGGCCTCCCTGCGCGAGCAGGTGTCGATGGTGCTGCAGGACGTGTTCCTGTTCCACGGCACGGTGCGCGAGAACATCCTCTTTGGGCGGCCGGGCGCCAGCGAGGCGGAGATGATCGAGGCCGCCAAGGTGGCCAACGCCCACGACTTTATCCTGGACCTGCCCCAGGGGTACGACACCATGGTCGGTGAGCGGGGCGTCAAGCTCTCGGGCGGGCAAAAGCAGCGCATCTCTATCGCCCGGGCGGTGCTCAAGGACGCGCCGATCCTGATCCTCGACGAGGCGACCTCTTCGGTGGATACCGAGACGGAGCTCCTGATCCAGGAGGCACTGGAGCGGCTGATGGTCGGCCGCACGACGCTGGTGATCGCCCACCGGCTGTCGACGATCCGCAACGCGGACACCATCGTGGTGCTGCAGAACACCGGCATCTCGGAGCAGGGCTCCCATGAGGAGCTGATGCGCAACGGCGGCCTGTACCGGCGCCTGATCGAGGTGCAGACGCGGTTGATCGCCGCCGCCTGAGCCCTCGCCCGATCGACCGCGCGTAGAGGAGGGGGAGCCCGTGTGGGCTCCCCCTCCCCAAGCCGCCCTACCCGCCACACTCCCCCGCCCGCCATCCCGAGGACTGCCCTGAGGTCAGCCGAAGGATCTCCACGCCCTACACCCCAATCCTCTGTTCCAACCCCGTACCTCCCAACCCGTCATCCTGAGGTCCCCCGAAGGACCTCCGTCGCACTCCCTCCCTAACCCCCCATCCCACCCCGTACCCCCCAAACCCGTCATCTTGAGGTCTTCCGAAGGACCACCGGCACACGTCAGTCGCGGGGCCCTGTGCAGCGGAGACTCCCCCCGCACGACACCACGGCACGGACTCGGCCACGCCCCCAGTGCCAGCGGTATCATCAACATCAACAGGTCGCCGGCATCCGCCCGCGTTCATGACCTTCATGATACTCATGACACCATGAACCCTCGTGGCATGGCCGACACTGTAGGCGTTGTGGATGCCCGTGATGATCACAAGGGGGCTCGTGCTAGGGAGGGAGGCTCGGAGTGCAGTGCGGCGGAGGTCCTTCGCTTCGCTGCTCAGAAACTTGACTCGGGGACCCTCGAAGGACGCCCGCGAGGATCAATCCTGTGAATCTTGTGAATCCTGTCCTCTTCTCGGTTTCCTGCGCCATGAGTGGCGCCGCTGCGACATGGGCTACTCAGGATGACGGGGGTTGGGGGGTTCGTGGTGGGCAGGGCCGCTCGGGGTGGAGGG
>JAAZBQ010000918.1 GCA_012513725.1 Chloroflexota bacterium | reverse complement strand
TGGCGCACGGCGGCGTGGTGCCGATGATGCGGATGGTAACCATCACCAGGGCCTCCTGTCTCGCTGTGCGGCGACACTAGGCCTGGGCGCCGCGGACCCAGGCGATGATCTCGTCCTTGCGGGGCAGCCGGCCGGAGGCGACCAGCTCCTCGTCGAGCACCAGCCCCGGCGTGCTGACGATCGGGTACGCCATGATGCCGTCCATGTCGGTCACCTTGGTGATGTTGGCCTCAACGCCCGCCTCGGCCACCGCCTCGCGGGCGACTTGCTCCAGACGCTTGCACTTGGGGCAGCCGGTGCCCAGAATCTTGATCTCCATAAGGGTCTCCTCTTCTCGTGATAGGGTACCAGATGAAACAACGCATGCAGCAACGGTTAGCGCGCCTGCTGAGGCGCCTCGATCCGGGCGTGGCGCTCCTCCCGAGCGCGCATGATGGCCAGCGCGACGGCCAGCACCGCGATCCCGCCGGCGACATAGGCCGCCAGTATCCAGAGGCTGAGCCCGTCGACCCAGGCGCCGTAGAGCAGCCCGGCCAGGGTGCTGAACAGGGCCACCCAGGCGACGTATACCCAGGCCTTTACCTTGCCGATCACCCGGGCGGTGATCAGGATGCTCTGCAGCGACAGCTCCGGGTCCGACATCAGGTAGGCGAGCAGCGGCCCTCGGTGCATGCCGAGGCCCAGGAACATGTTGGCGATGGGCACCTCCACCAGGGTGGGAAAGTACATGAACACGCCGAACACCACGCCGACAAAGTTAGCGAGGACGTTGTTGGAGCCCGCCAGCGCCTGGATCCACTCCGGACGGATGAACTGGCGCACGATGCCCACGGCGAACACGCCGACGATGAGCAGGGGGAAGATGGCCTTCACGAACCGCCAGGTCTCCCACAGGAACTCCTGGATCTCATAGTCCTCGAACATCCGGCGGCCGACGAACCACAGTCCGCCCATCAGCAGCGCGGCGCCGATCATCTTGCCCGTGATGCGGATGTCGAGCGCTGCGCCGTGGGGCGTCATCCCCACGGCCGCCACCACCAGCGTGGCGGCAATGAGCCCCAGCGAGGCCCAGGTCCAGCGGTTGTACCCCTCGTCGACCCGGTTCAGACCGCGCCAGGCCGTGAGGCCGATGAGGCCCAGCAGTCCGATGAGCATGACGCCCTGGACGCTGACGCCCTCCTCACCCCGGGAGGCGTCGAACGGGACCCAGCGGTTCAAGGTCTCCTGCACCCGGTCCAGGCCGGCGATGGGCAGCGTGACCTCGCCATAGGCATTGGTGAGCAGGGGAATCTGCAAGGTGCCGACGATGAGCAGCGCGAGGAGGAGGCCCAGGAAGATCCACACGCGCCCCTCGATGCGGGCGCTCGACGCGCCAAAGGCCGCGCCGTTGGATTCCAAGCGGGCGGCGTCGTCTCGTGCAAAGATCAGGGCCATGATCAGGCCGATCCCGATGCCGAACAGGATCGAGAGGACCAGCCGCGCCACGGCGATGTCCATGCCCAGCGCCACGCCCGTGTACGAGAGGGCCAGGATGTTGATGGCCGGCCCCACGAACAGGAAGGTGATGGCGGGCCCCAGGCCGGCGCCCTTTTTGTGGATGCTGGCAAAGAGGGGCAGGATGGTGCATGAACAGACGGCCAGCACGAACCCGCCCAGCGCCGCGGCCGGATAGGAAACGATCTTGGGCGCCCGGGGGCCGAGAAAGCGCGTGACGGCCTCTTTGGGCACCAGCGCCGAGAGCGCGCCGGCGATAAAGAACGCCGGCAGCAAGCACAACAGCACGTGGGCCGCCAGGTAGGCGGCCAGGCTGCCGGCGCCCCCCTGCAGGAGGCCGAGGATCTGGTTCAGGATGTGCATGGGCACCTCATCCCTTTCACAACGGGCAAATTGTATTCAGAAAAGAGAATATATGCAAACACCAAGAGAGGGGCTAGACGCTGCAACTTCCCTCACCGCCGCACACCGGGCACGGGCAGCCCGAGACGGGCGCAAGGGGCGTGGGAGCAAACTCGACCTCGACGCCCGTGGCCCGCAACAGGCGGTGCATCGATGCGATGACGTCGCCCACGCAGTCACAGGTGAGCGAATAGTAGACCATCACGCCATCCTTGCGGTCGCGCACCAGCCCGGCCTCCCGGAGGGTCATCAGTTGCTGGGAGATGTACGGCTGGCGCTGACCCAGGAGATGGGTCATGTGGCACACGCACGCCTCGCCCTGGCCCAGGATCTCCAGGATCCGCAGCCGGGTGGGGTGGGCAATGGCCTTGGTGATCTTGGCCAGCTCCTGATAGGCTTCCACGCGCACTGCTCCTCTCATGACATTCAAAAGCATGAATATGATACGCCCTCTCCGCGCCCCTGTCAAGACGGCCCCTTCCCGAAAGGTTCTTTCCTTTCGGGAAGGTTCCACAGCCTCTCCCGAGGCTGTGCGGACACACGCGGACAGACTTGCCAGATCATCTCCCGGTTTCGCATTTCCGGCGGATAACCGGCAGGACTGTCCGCATACGTCCGCAGGGGGCGTGGAGGCCGGAACCTTCCCGAAAGGAGAGAACCTTTCGGGTGGGAGAGCGCGGACAAACGTGCCGGTAGTTCCGGCGGTCTGGCACTCTCCCGGGGAGAACCGGGAGGCCTGTCCGCAGCGGTGCCCGATGCCGACGTACGCGTTCACAAAGGGTGCCGCCGTGGTATAATCTGTATAGTACATTGCGGACTTGCTTGGGAAAGGAGCCGCCATGCCCATGTACAACGCGCAGGTGGCCGCCATGCTCGAAGAGATGGCCGACCTGCTGGAGATCGAGGGCGCCAACCCCTTTCGGGTGCGCGCCTACCGCAACGCCGCCCACGC
>JAAZBQ010000160.1 GCA_012513725.1 Chloroflexota bacterium | reverse complement strand
GGTACTCGGCGGTGGACATCGCCGGCCTGGCGGACGTGATGGACCTCCTGCGGGTGGACCCCTACCACACCTTCCACCCCCACAACTTTCGCCCCGACGTCACCTACATCACCGAGCACGTCCGCTACCTGCGCGGGGCCCTCGGCGGCAAGCCCCTGCGGGTGTGGACGCAGGATTTCGTCTGGCCCGAGTTCTCCCGCACCCTGAATGCCGCGGACGGGCGCTGGACGGCGATACTGCCGGTGGCCCTGGGCGCTGAGGCCTGCACGCCCTACGCCTATCCCCTGATGCAGCAACTGCCCGAGGTGGCGCAAGCCTACGAGGACTCGTTCCGCCTGGATCCCGACTATGCGGGCGCTAGCCCCATTCGGCACGTCGCCGTGGTGCAGGGCTGGCAGACCAAGACCTGGTTCCTGACCGACATGCGCGAGGGGCGCGCGGTCTACGACGTCGCCTACTTTCGCCCGGCCTGCGCGGCGCTCCGCCGGGGCCACGTGGTGTACGACCACCTCTGGGACCGCCGGCTGGGGCCCGAACACCTGGCCGGCTACCGGGCGCTCCTCCTGCCCCGCGCCTCGTGCCTGAGCGCCGCCCAGGCGGAAGCGTTGGGCGGGTTCTCAGGGGGAATGGTGCTCACCGCCGACACGGGCTGCTATGACGAGGAGGGCCGCCCTGCGCCGCGCCAGGCCTTTGCCGACGCCCTGGAGATCGGCGAGGAGCAGCAGTTCGGCGGCCTCCTCGTGCAAGTTCCCGAGCACCCGCTGATGGCCGGTCTCCCCGAGGGCGCGTTGCCCCTGCGCACCACGGGCTATGCCGTACGCGTCACCGGCGACGCCCAGGTGCTGGCCACCTTTGCCGACGCCGAGGGGCGCGACACGGGCCTCCCGGCCGTCGTGGCCCAGGAGGGGGAGCGGCGCCTGGTGTACCTGGCCTTTGAGCCGTTGCAGGCCCGCACCTGGGATGTGGCCCTGATCTCCCGCCGGGAGATGGCCGCCCTGCTGACGGACCTGTACGTGGGCGCCGTGCGCTGGGCGGCGGGCGGCGACGCGGAGGTCGCCATCGAAGAGCCCGCCTCGCCGGGGGTGGAGCTGATGGTCAGCCGCGGCCCGGGGCGGGTGGTGGTGACCCTGGGCAACTATTATCTGGAGCAGGGCGAGGTGACGCTGCGACTGGCGCCGGAGGTGGCGGAGAGCGCCTCGCTGGCGTACGACGCGATCGCCCGGCGGGCGCTGGCGGTGGAAGGGGACTCGGCCAGCGCCCGGGTGCGGGTGCCCCTGGATGGCGAGGCGGTCAAGGTCGTGGTGATCTCGATAGCGGAGGCGTAGCGCCGTCGATCACCCGACACGCGACGCCTGGGGGGTAGGCTCCAGGCGTCGCCTGCTTGGAGTCCTTATGCCGGCTCCTCCGGCAGCGGCAGGATGAGGGAAGCCCACGCCGGAATGGGCGCCCCGTCGCGGGGCTCGCCGGTCCGCAGCCACACGGCCTGCAGGTGCCGGCTGTGCAGGATCTTGCCCACCCGTTCGGGCGGCAGCACGGTCGCCTGCCCCTCGGCGGCCTGGGGCCGCATGACCTCGCGCCAGGCGTCGGTGAGGCGCTCGGTCAGGCGCCTGTCGACCTCCGAGTCCTCTCCAGCGTTCAGGTCGCCGACGACCACCAGGGGCCCCCGTTCGGCCGCTGCGCGGGTCAAGATGCCGTCCAGCGCTTCGGAAAGGGCGGAGGCCGGGGCCGCGTGCGCTGCGGGTGGGTGCACGTTGTAGATCGCCACCCGCGCGGTGCCGACGCGCACCTCGGCCCGCAGGTTGCCGTGGGCCGCCTCGCCAGGCCGATAGGGCCAGTACTCCTGGGTCAGGATGGGGTGCCGGCTCAGGATGCCCACCCCGGCGTGGGCGTCGTCGCGCCCTTCGAGGGCCACAAAGGCGTACTCTCCTTGGGCGTTCAGGCGCAGCCTCTCCTGGGCGACGGGCCCCAGCCCCTGGACGGCCACCACGTCGGCGTTGCCCGTGCGCGCCAGGCGTAGCACGTCATCTACGTCCTCAGCCCCCTCCAGGTTGTGGGTCAGGATCGTGAGTTCCCGAACGGGCTGGATCTTGGGCGGCACGGGCATCTCGCGGCGCTCGCGCAGGTCCTGCACGGCGCGCACGCCGGCGGGGGCGGCCAGGAGCGCCAGGAGCGGCCGGCGCGCCAGGAGGCTCAGCGGAGCGAGGCCCAGCGCAGCATAGGAGAGGGAGGTGCGTGCCGCCGTGAGGCCCTCATCGCGGGGTCGCTCGCGGGGCCGCAGGTGATCGAGAATGGCCAGCAATCCGGCCACCGCCGAGACCACCCCGACGATCAACCCCAGGACACCGGAGAACAGGCTGCTACGGCGCACTTCGCTACGCTGCACGCCGCTAGGGCGCACGGGCTCTTTGCAGGACATCGCTCCCTCCTTCCGTTCGGGCAAGCGGCGGTCGCCGGTGAGGTTCGGGGGCGAAACGGAGGGGTGACGATCCGAGGGCGGCGCCACGCCGCATGGTCACAGGTCTACCATCGCATTATGCC
>JAAZBQ010000917.1 GCA_012513725.1 Chloroflexota bacterium | reverse complement strand
GGGGCAGGCCCTGCTGGACCTGATGGGCGGGGCGGAGAAGGTGCTTCAGGTCTGTGAGGAGTGGACGATGCCTCTCGCGGCGCAGGTCTACACGCCGCACATCGAGAGCGCTGCCCAGGTGGAGGGGGTGGACTATTGCTACGTGCACCAGTTGGTGCCTCTTCTCGAGCGGGAGGCGCAGGCCAGCGTCGAGGGGCGGGAGTGGCCCCATCGGGTGGTGCTGGAGCCCGGTGGGCTGCGGCTCTACCTGCGGCGGGAGGTGAACGAGGAGTTGCCGGCGCGGATGGTCTGGCTGGACGGCACGGGGCACCCGCACCTCTACACGGCGCTCTTTGGCCGGCCCGTGGTGCCGGTGGAGGCCAAGCCGCGGCTCCAGGCGCGTATCTTTCAGGTATGGTCGCGGGCGAATGGCAAGGGCACGCTCCTGGACGCCCAGACCGGGGCGCTGACGCCCAAGGCCAAGCAGTTGGAGCAGCAGGTAGGGCGCATCCTCCAAGAGGGCGAGTACGCCAAGCCGGGGATCGTGACGTTCAAGGACGTGATCGCGCAGGTGCCCGGCTTTGCGGCCCTGGAGCACGCCCACTTTGGCGCGGCCCGCGGGACGAACGCCATGGAGGACTGCGATGCCCTGATCGTGGCGGGGACGCCGCTCCCGGCCATCGCGGACCTGCGGCGGATCGCCCAGATGGTCTTCTTCGACCGGGACACGCCGTTCACGGACGCCTGGAGCCCGGCGCTGCGGGCGTATCCCGGCTACCAGGACCCCGACGACGGCAAGCGGCGGGGGCTCCGAGTCGGGGGCTACTGGGGGGACCCGGATCTCCTGGCGGTGATGCAGGCGGCCAGGGAGCACGAGGTGGAGCAGGCGGCGCACCGCTGTCGGCCCGTGAACCACGCGTGCGACATCTGGCTCCTGACGAACGTGCCGGTGGAGGGGCTGGTGCCGAGTTACCTGTGGAGCATCCCGGGACTCCTGGGGGTGGAAG
The DNA here is from genome assembly GCA_012513725.1 of Chloroflexota bacterium. Classification (GTDB taxonomy): domain Bacteria; phylum Chloroflexota; class Anaerolineae; order UBA1429; family UBA1429; genus JAAZBQ01. The sequence goes on along the minus strand of JAAZBQ010000917.1, from coordinate 830 downwards.
ACCGGGGCCGGGGCACGTTCCTCTGGGCGGCGGCACTGGACCTGGCGGAACGGCTGGCGGGCGAACGGGAACGGCAGGGGTGCCCACCCGTCGTGGAGCCCGGAGACCTGATCGAGGGGCTGGGGATAGATGCCAAGACGGCCCGCAAGTACGTCGAGATGCTCCGCGAGCAGGAGGGGTGGGGGGTCGCGGCGGTTCGCAACCGGGGCGGGAAGCACGGTCGCCAGCCCAGGAGCGTGATCAGGATGCGGAGGATGCAGTGAACAGGACCCGGATTGCGTGGGATGAGGTGGTGCGGGCGGCGCACGATATCGCCGACGAGCGGGAGGCGAGCGGGGGTCGGGCCGTCGTGACGACCAGGGACCATGTGGAGCGACTGGGCATCGGCCGCGACACGGCGACCAAGTACGTCGAGATGCTTCGGGGGCATGAGGAATGGGAGCCGGTTCGGTTGTCGTCGCGAGGCGGGCGTCCGGGGCCTGCGCCCCGAGCCGTGCGGGAAGCCGAGCAGTAGGAAATGGGAAGGACCGGACACGTGACGCAAGAACTGGCATTGCGGCCCTACCAGGAGGAGGCCATCCGCGCCGTGCAGGCGCACTGGGCGGATGGGCACCCGAACGTGCTGGGCACAGCGGCGACCGGTGCCGGCAAGACCATGGTGTTCCTGGAACTCCTGAACCGCCAGATGCGCGAGCATGGCGGCCGGGGGCTGATCCTGGCCCATCGGAAGGAGTTGGTCGAGCAACCCCTGGAGCGGTTGGGGCAGTACTGGCCCGAGTGGGTGGAGCGCGCCGGGATCGTGATGGCGGAGCGCGACGAATGCGACCGGG
>JAAZBQ010000159.1 GCA_012513725.1 Chloroflexota bacterium | reverse complement strand
GCTTCGGTACTCCCCGGCGGTGATGCTGGACTATACTCTGAGCACCGTTCCGGGCGTGCTGTCGCTCCAGAACTGCGTGGGTCAGGACTTTGCTCCCAAGACGACTGAGGACGTAAAGCTGGCCCAAGTCAGCTGGACGTGTGGTGCCGAGATGCGCATCACGGGCGGACTCCTCTCATGGGCGCCTAACGACGTCACCTGTGACCTGAACAGCGTCTGCTCCCTGTACCCTCCGAGCAAATGCTCGTACCTGGATCCATTGGTCGTCGAGGCCCCGCTGGTGGCGGACTTTGCCGCCTCGCCGGTATGCCTGGGAGAGCCGACCGTCTTTACGGATGGGACGACCGGTGGGCGCGCGCCATACACGTACGCCTGGACCTTTGGCGATGGCGCCACGAGCAGCGCAGCCAACCCGACCCACGCCTACGGGGCTGCGGGCTCCTACGACGTCACCCTCACGGTGACCGACTCTCAGAGCCCGCCCGTGGTCGATTCGCAGACCTACAGCGTGACGGTGAACGCCAACCCGACGGCCGGGATCACGCCCGCAAGCCCGGTGCTGACCTGCAAGGACCCGTCAGTGGTTCTGACGGCCTCCGGGGCCGGGACGTACCGCTGGAGCACCGGCGCGACGACGCAGTCCATCACCGTGAACACCGCGGGCACCTATACGGTGACCGTCACCAACGCAGCCGGCTGCACGGATACGGCCAGCGTGGTCGTCACCGCCGACAAGGCGGCGCCAACCGCCAGCATCACGCCTTCGGCCCTGCAACTGACGTGTGATGTCAAGTCGGTCACGCTCACGGGCGGCGCGTCGGGCGGCACGGGTGCGTACACGTACTCCTGGAGCACCGGCGCCACGACCAAGGACATCACCGTCACCACACCGGGCACGTACACGTTGACCGTGAAGGGCGCCAACGGCTGCACCGACACCGAGTCGGTGACCATCACCCAGGACGTCAACGCGCCGAGCGTGGAGGTCACGGCGACGGCCACCGAGCTGACCTGCACCACCACCTCCTCGCTGCTAACGGCCGAGATGACGGGAGGGACCGCTCCCTTTACCTACGCCTGGAGCACGAATGAGACCTCCGAGTCGATCACCGTGTCCAAGCCGGGTACCTACTCGGTAACCGTCACGGGAGCGAACGGCTGCGAGGACACGGATGAGATCGTCATCACCCAGGACATCGCGGCTCCCTCGGTGGTCATCGAGGCGACCGAAGAAGAGCTGAACTGCGAGGTCTCCGAGTCCACCCTCACCGCGATGGCGACCGGCGGCACGGCTCCGCTCACGTACGCGTGGAGCACCGGCGAGACTACCTCTTCGATCGTGGTGGACGCCCCTGGCACCTACACCGTCACGGTGACGGGCGCCAACGGCTGCACGGACGAGGATAGCTACACGGTCACACAGGACCTCACCGCGCCGTCGGTGGTCATCGATGCCACGGCCGAAGAGCTCACGTGCGCCGTCAACGCCTCAACCCTCACTGCCAACGTGACGGGCGGGATCGCCCCCCTCCACTATCTCTGGAGCACGGGCGCGACGTCGGACCAGATCGTTGTGACCGAGCCCGGGACCTATAGCGTCACAGTGACCGGCGCCAACGGCTGCACCGACACGGACGAGATCACGATCACCGAGGATGTGGAGCCGCCGAGCGTGACCGTCACCGCGACGGCGACAGAGCTGACGTGTGAGGTCACGAGTTCGACCCTCACGGCCGTCCTGACCCCCGACGTGGGAACGGGTCCGTTCACGTACCTCTGGAACACGGCTGCGACCACGCCGTCGATCAGTGTGACCGAGCCGGGTACATACTCGGTGGTGGTGACCGGCGCCAACGGTTGCTCGAGCACGGCCAGCATCGTGCTGACGGAGAACAAGCCCCCAGAGATCTCGGTGACCAAGACGGCCAACCCGACCTCCGTGCCGGAGACGGGCGCCGACGTGACGTTCACCTACCAGGTCAAGAACGAGGGCTGCACGGCGGTTACCATCACCGCGCTGGACGACGACCAGTTCGGCGCGTTGGCCGGCGATGCGGACTGCCAGGTGGGGACGGTCCTGGCGGCCGGCGCTTCCTGCGCCTTTGACGCCACCTTGGCGGTGCCCGGGGGCGAGCCTGGCGCCGCCCACGTGAACGAGTTCTCTGCTACCGCAGAAGCGGACGGCAAGACCGACACTGCCAAGGCCACGGCGACGGTGACCTACACGCAAGTGGCCGTAGGCCTCAGCGTGGTCAAGACCGCGGACCCCGAGACGGCGACCGTCGGCGACGAGATCACCTACACCTACGTCGTCCGGAACACCGGTGACGTGACGCTGTACGATGCTACCCTGGAGGATGATCTTCTCGGCAAGCTATCCATCCCGGAGGTCCTGGAGCCCGGCGCCCAGGCGACGGCCACTGCCAAGCACGTCGTGACGGAGGAGGACCTGCCGGGGCCGATCGTGAACGTGGCCACGGCGACGGCCTCCACCGCCCCGCCGCAGGCGCTGATGCTGGTGGCGCCTGAGACCCTCACGGCAACCGCTACGGCCTCGGTGACGCTCACGTACACCAATGGCCTCAGCCTGACCAAGACGCCGTCGGTGACCTATGCCGACATCGATGAGACCATCGCCTACACCTATGACGTGGCCAACACCGGCAACGTCACCCTCTACGACCTCACGCTGGTGGACGACGTGCTGGGCGCCATCACGCTCCCCGTCGATACGCTCGCACCGGGCGCCTCGACCAGCGGCACGGCCACCCACGTGGTGGCGGAGGGCGACCTGCCCGGCCCGATCGTGAACGTGGCCACGGTCTCCGCGGTGAACACCCTGCAGGAGCCGGTGACCGCTGAAGACACCGCCACGGTGGCGGTGGGCTCCAACCCGGTGCTCGCCATCACCAAGACGGGCCCCGACAGCCCGCAGCAGATGGGCGCGGTGCTGGCGTACGAGATCGTGGTGACCAACGCCGGCGACGTGACCCTGACCAACGTCATCGTCACCGACCCGATGCTGGGGATCGACCAGAACGTCGGCAACTTGGCGCCCGGCGCATCCAAGACCGTCGAGGGTACCTACACCGTGACCGAGGGCGACATCCCCGAGGGCTTGGGCGAGGAGGACACCTCCTTCCAGATCGTGAACACGGCGACCGCCGACTCGGACCAGACGGAGCCCGTCAGCGACGCCTGGACGGTCACCGTGAACTATGAGTTCTACGTGCCCCAGGTGGGCCTGGCCATCGACAAGACCGGCCCCGCCTCCGCCCAGATCGGTGACACCATCGTCTACACGATCAAGGTCACCAACACCGGCGAGACGGACCTGGCGAACGTCACCGTGACCGACGCCAAGTTAGGGCTGAGCAAGACGATCGCGCTGCTGGCGGCGGGCGCCTCGGAGAGCTTCACTGGCTCCTACGGCCCCGTCACCGAGGCGGACCTGCCCGGGCCCATCGTGAACACCGCGACGGCCAGCCAGGCGCAGGCCGGCGAGGTCCAGGACACCTGGACGGTGGAGCTGGGCGCCAACCCTGGCCTCCAGATCACCAAGACCGGTCCCGCGACGGTGGTCATCGGCGGCACGATCCCGTACACCATCGCGGTCAAGAACACCGGCGACGTGACGCTGGAGAACGTCCGGGTGGTGGATGCCAAACTGGGCCTGGAGGAGACCATCGCCTCCTTGGCCCCCGGGGCGACGGAGACCCTGAGTGGCTCCTACGGCCCCGTCACCGAGGCGGACCTGCCCGGGCCGGTGCTCAACACGGCAACCGCCAGCCACCCGGATGTGGCGACGGTCCAGGACTCCTGGGACGTCCCGATCATCACCGGGCCGGCGCTGGCCATCGACAAGACCGGGCCGGAGGAGGCCGAGGTCGGTGACGAGATCACCTACAAGATCGTGGTGACCAACGTCGGGAACGTGACGCTGCACAACGTGGTGGTAGTGGACGAGCGGCTGGGCTTTGGCGAGACGCTCGAGGCGCTGGCGCCGGGTGCGCCGCACGAGTTCACCCTCACCTACACCGTGGGCGAGGCGGACCTCACCAGCGACCTGATGATCCACAACGTCGCCACGGCCGACTCGGACGAGACCGGGCCCGTGTCGGACAGCCACGACGTGCGGCTCAAGGACTTTGAGCAAGAGCCGGAGCCCGAGCCGGAGGCCTGCGTGCGCTCGGACGTGGCCGTGATCATCTACGGCGGTTGGAACGGCATCCCGGTAAAGGCCTGGGCCTCCGGCGCCGAGCAGCCGACGCAGCACACGGCGATGAACGCCTTTGGCGAGCCGCAGGCGACCTGGACCTTCTGGCCCGGGGAGGGCGAGACCTGGACGGTGAACGTCGAGCCGCAGCTGCCTGCGGACCTCGATCCCGCCCGGTGGCAGCTCAAGGCCCTGTCGAGCACGAGCGTGAGCTTTGGCCGCTGCCAGTCGCGGACCATCTACTTCCAGTTGATGGACAACGGGACGCCGCCGGCCCCCACGCCGGTGCCGGCGGTGCCCAGCCTGCCGCAGACCGGCGGGATGGACTCTGGAGCGGGCACCTGGGGCAGCGCGCTGGTGGGCCTGGGCCTGCTGGGCGTGGCGCTGACCGGCGCCTGGCTCCTGCGCCGACGGATCACCACCGCGGGCACGGGGCGCTAGGCCCCCCGCGAGGCTGACCGGCCGCACGACGAGCCCCGCCCGAGCCAACTTGGCTCGGGCGGGGCTCTGTCCTGTGGCGTGCGTCGGGGTGCGATGCCCCTCTGGACTGCACCAGTCCAGAGAAGGCCCTCTGCCCGGCGGCGACGGCTACCTGCCAGGGGCGGCGCCCCTATGGGCTGCGGCAGTCCCACTGCCGCTTTTCCGCCCGGCGCGACGCCCCTACGGCCGGATGCGCACCCTCCCAACAAAAGCGGCAGCCGGGCTGCCGCAGTCCATAGGGGGCTCCGCCATGTCCAGCGCGCACGCCAACACTCGGACGGTCACCCGAGTAGGCCCCGGCATTTGACAGCCCTGCCCCTTGCGGGTATCCTCACCGTGTAGCGACCGGACGGATTATCGTCCGGGCTCTCCGAGCCGCCGGGCCTACCGACTCACGTCTACGGCCCCCGGCCATTGGGTGCGACTGGAAACGGCCGCGCCTCCCGTGCTTGGAAAGGAGAGGACGCGGATCGTGGCGTTCCTTGCCGGGAACGCCTTCTTTGCGCCTCGCGCGGGATGCTGCCCGCCGCGAACCAGCGCTCCTCCGCCATGCCTCCACGCCTCCACACGGAACTCGCCGCTTTGCACCGTGACACCGAATGCGAGGCCCCATGCCCCTAGTGGATGCCCTGGGACGCACCATCACCTACCTGCGCGTGTCGGTAACCGACCGCTGCAACCTGCGCTGTCAGTACTGCATGCCCGCCGAGGGCGTGCCGGGCCAGCGCCACGACGACATCCTGCGCTACGAGGAGATCGAGCGGATCGTCCGCGCCGCGGCCGGCCTCGGCGTCTGGAAGGTGCGCCTCACCGGCGGCGAGCCCCTGGTGCGCAAGGACCTGCCGTCGCTCGTGCGGCTCTTGCGCGACGTCCCCGGCGTCCGCGAGATCACCATGACCACCAACGCCACCCTCCTGGATCGGCATGCGCAGGAACTGGCCGACGCCGGGCTGGACCGGGTGAACGTCAGCCTCGACACGTTGGATCCCACGCAGTACGCGGCGATCACCCGCTGTGGCAACGTCGAGGACGCTCTCCGAGGTCTGGAGGCGGCCGAGGCCGCGGGCCTCACGCCGATCAAGGTGAACAGCGTGGTGGCGCGGGGCATGAACGACGGCGCCCTCGTGGACCTGGCGCGGCTGACCCTCGAGCGCCCCTGGTCGGTGCGCTTTATCGAGTGGATGCCCCTGAACGGAGATGCCGCCCAGTGCGCCGAGGGGTTCATCCCGGCCGCCGAGACCCGGGCCACCCTGGAGCGGAGCCTGGGACCGCTCTCGCCGGTAGAAGACACGCGGGCCGAGCGCGGCCTGGGTCCCGCGGTGTACTATCGGCTGCCTGGCGCCGCGGGCACCATCGGGTTCATCAGCGCGGTGAGCCAGCACTTTTGCGCCGCGTGCAATCGGCTGCGCCTCACGGCCGACGGGCGGCTGCGATTGTGCCTCCTGGCAGATGACGAGGTCGACCTCCGAGCGCTGGTGCGCGCCGGCGCCGACCAGGCCGCCATCCAGCGCGCGCTGCAGCGGGCGGTGGCCGCCAAGCCTGCGGGGCACCACCTGGCCGACCACGTGGCCCCCGCCGGCCGCCACATGTCGGAGATCGGAGGCTAGCATGTCGCTGACCCACGTCGACCACGAGGGGCGCGCCCGCATGGTGGATGTTGGCGCCAAGGGCGACACCCGCCGGGTCGCCGTCGCCCGGGGCGAGGTGCACATGCGCCCGGAGACCCTGGCACTCATCGAGGAGAACCGCATCGCCAAGGGCGACGTCCTGACCGTGGCACAGGTGGCCGGCATGATGGCCGCCAAGGAGACCGGCCGCCTGATCCCCATGTGCCACCCGCTCTTTTTGACCCACGTCGACGTGCGGCTGTCGACGCGCCCGGCCGATGCGTTGGTCGCTATCGAGGCGACGGCCGCCACCACCGGCAAGACGGGCGTGGAGATGGAGGCCCTGGTGGCCGTCAGCGTCGCCGCCCTGACCGTGTACGACATGTGCAAGGCCGTGGACCGGGGCATGCGGATCGAGAACGTGCGGCTGGCGTTCAAGGCGGGCGGCCAGAGCGGCGAGATCGTTCTGGAGGAAGACGCCGCGCCAGACGCAGACACGGAGGGATTGCAGGATGCGTGATCGACCGACGGGCGGAAAGGCGCGCGCCGCCGCCGTGACCGTCAGCGACAAGGGCCATGCCGGCGAGCGCGAGGACCGCAGCGGGCCGATCCTGGCCGAAGAACTGGGGGCCCTGGGGATCGAGGTGGCGCACACCGCCGTGGTGCCCGACGAGCAGGGCCGCATCGAGGTCCTCCTGCGCGACCTGTGCGACCGGGTGGGGCTGGATCTGGTGATCACCACCGGTGGCACCGGCCCGGCGCCCCGCGACGTGACCCCCGAGGCCACCCGCGCCGTCATCCAGCGCGAGATGCCCGGCCTGGCCGAACTCCTGCGCATCGAGGGCCTCAAGAAGACGCCGCTGGCCGTCCTGTCCCGGGGGATCGCCGGCATTCGGGGGCGGACGTTGATCATCAACCTGCCCGGTAGCCCCAAGGCGGTCCGCGAGGGGATGGAGGCGCTGCGGCCCGTTCTCCCCCACGCGCTCCAGATGCTGCGGGGCGAGAGCCTGGAACACGGGCCGACGGGTAGCGATAGCGACTGAGGAGCCATCATGAGAGAGACCTATCCGCAATTCAGCGTCGAGGAGGCCCAGGCCGCGGTGCTCGAGCAGGTTCCGGTGATGGAACCCGAGCCGACGCCGATCCTCGAGGCGCTCGGCCAGGTGCTGGCCGAGGACATCCACGCCGAGTACGACATCCCGCCCCTGGCCAACACCGCCATGGACGGCTATGCGCTCCGCGCGGCCGATACCCGGGGCGCCGGGCCGGCGAACCCGGTGGCGCTCCGGGTCGTCGAGAACCTGGCCGCGGGCTATGTGAGCGAGGCGGCCGTCACCGAGGGGACGGCCGTCCGGATCATGACCGGGGCGCCCCTGCCCCCCGGCGCCGACGCGGTGGTGCCCTTTGAGCGCACCGAGCAGGACGGCGAGTGGGTGCGGGTGTTCGAGGAGCAGCCCCTCCGCGCCAACGTCCGCGAGGCGGGCGAAGACGTCCGTCAGGGCGCGCTGGTGTTGGCCCAGGGCGCCGAACTGGGGCCCGCCGAGCTCGGCATGCTGGCCTCCTTGGGCCGGCCCGTGGTGCAGGCCTATCGCCGGCCGCGGGTCGGGATCCTGGCCACCGGCGACGAGGTGGTGGCGATCGACGCCCCCCTGACCCCAGGCAAGATCCGCAACGCGAACTCGTACTCGAACGCCGCCCAGGTGCTCCGCCAGGGTGGGCGGCCGAT
>JAAZBQ010000916.1 GCA_012513725.1 Chloroflexota bacterium | reverse complement strand
TGCTGGCCTTCCGCCTCAGCCTGCCCTTTAGCGCGGCGGCCACCGTGCTGTGCGCCACGGGGTTCAGCATGGTGGTGCCCTCCTCGCCGGGGGCGGTGGGCCCGTTCGAGGCCGCCGCGGTGCTGGCGCTGTCCTTGTTCGGCCTGCCGGAGAGCCCGGCATCCGCCTACGCCTTTGGCCTCCACGGGTTCACCAACATCACGCTCATTCTCTACGGCCTCGTGGGCCTGCGCCGGGAGGGGCTGTCGTTCTCCCGTCTGCGCTCCGGCGCGCTGCCCGAGGCGGACCTCGCCGGGGCGGCAGGCGACCGAGCCGCTTCCCCCAAGCCCCCTGCCGCCGCCGGCGCCAAGGCGCCTGACGCATGAGGCGAGCCGACGCATGAAGATCCTGATGGCACTTACCTACTACCACCCCCACTGGACGGGCCTCACCGCGTTCGCCGTGCGCCTGGCCGAGGGGTTGGCCGCCCGCGGTAACCAGGTCACGGTGCTGACCTCGCAGTACCGGCGGGACCTGCCCCGTGAGGAGGTGCACAACGGAGTGCGCGTGGTGCGCGTCCCCGCCGTCCTGCGGCTGAGCCGCGGCCAGGTGATGCCCGGCTTTTTCGGCGCCGTGAACCGGCTGGTCCGCGAACACGACGTGGTTCAGGTGCACACCCCGATGCTGGAGACGGCCGTCGTCGGCTACCTCGCCCACCGCGCGGGGCGCAAGATGCTGATGACCCACCACGGCGATCTGGTGATGCCCCAAGGCGCCTGGAACCAGTTCGTCCAGCGCACCGTCGGATACCTGCTGAACAAGGGCGCCGAGCAGGCGGACCTCATCTCTATCTACACCCAGGACTATGCGGATCACTCGCCGTTCCTGCGCCCCTACGCCGACAAGGTGGTGCCCGTGTACCCGCCCTTTTCCTTTCCACGGGCCAATTCGGAGGCGGCGCTGGCCTGGCGGCGGGAGTTGGGCCTCGACGGCGCCCCGCTGGTGGGCTTTGCCGGGCGTTGGGTCGAGGAGAAGGGCTTCGACTATCTCCTGGAGGCCATCCCCCTGGTGCGCGAGCGGGTGCCGGGGTCAAAGTTCGTGTTCGCCGGGGAAACGCGCGTCGTCTACGAGCGCTTTTTCGAGCGCTGCCGGCCGCTCCTCGAGGCGCAACGGGAGCACGTCATCGAGCTGGGGCTCATTACCGACCCCCAGCGGATGGCCGACTTTTACGCGATGTGCAACGTCTTCGCCCTGCCCAGCCGCACGGACTGCCTGGCCAGCGTGCAGGTGGAGGCGATGCTCTCCGGCACCCCGGTGGTGGCCACTGACATCCCGGGGGCCCGGGAGGTGGTGCGGGTGACCGGGATGGGACGCCTGGTGCCGCCGCGAGATGAGAGCGCGCTGGCCCAGGGGTTGACCGAGGTGCTCCTGAACCCCGACTCCTACCGGTGCCCATACGAGCACATCACCCGCATCTTTGACACGGACCGGTCGATCGCCGACTATGAGGCCCTGCTGGAGCGCCTGGCTCGCTCCTAGCGCCCGCCGCCGAGGAGGGGACATCACGTGACCGCCGCCACCCCGCTGACCGCCGAACAACGAGCCACCCTCGACGCGCTGCTGCGCAACGAATCGGACGTGGCCTACCGTCGTCGCGTGCGGCGGGTGGTCGAGTACTTGGATCTCTCCCCCGGGCAGACGGTGTTCGATTGCGGCACCGGGATGGGGTTCTACCTCAAGGTGCTCTTCGCCCTCTACCCCGACTGCCGGCTGTACGGCATCGACTTTGAGACCCGGGTGCTGCGCTTTGCCCG
>JAAZBQ010000915.1 GCA_012513725.1 Chloroflexota bacterium | reverse complement strand
TACCGCATCTGGGTGTCGGAGGTCATGCTTCAGCAGACTCAGGTGCCCACGGTGATCCCGTACTATGCACGGTTCTTGGAGGATTTCCCCACCGTCGACGCCCTGGCCGCCGCGCCCCTCGATCGCGTCCTCGCCCACTGGCAGGGGCTGGGCTACTATGCCCGGGCCCGCAACCTCCACGCGGCGGCGCGCATCGTCGTGGAGCAGCACGAGGGCCAGGTGCCGCGGGGGCGGGCCGCGATCCGCGCGCTGCCGGGGATCGGCCCCTACATCGCGGCGGCAGTCCTGAGCATCGCCTACGGCCAGGATGAGGCGGCCATCGACACGAACATCGCCCGGGTTCTCTGCCGCCTCTACGACTATGGAGGGGACCTGACGCGGGCGGAGGGCAAACGCGCCCTGCAGGCCTACGCCGAGGCGCTCCTGCCCCCGGGCCGCGCCGGGGAGTTCAACACCGCGATCATGGAGCTGGGCGCCACCGTGTGCGTGGCCCGCTCCCCCCGCTGCGACGAGTGCCCCGTCCGCGAGGACTGCCTCGCCCACCTCCGGGGCACCGAGGAGCTCCGGCCCCACCGCCCCGCCAAGCGGCCCACGCCGTACCGCACCCTGGCGGCGGCCTACTGTCTCCGGCAGGCGCCCGAGAATGAGCCGCCGCGGCTCCTCGTGGTGCGCCGGGTGCCGGCCGGGCTCCTCGGCGGGATGTGGGAACTGCCCACCGCCGAAGTGGGCGCCGTGGAGACCCCGGGCGAGGCCCTGCGCCGCGCGCTGGGCGAGCACCTGGGTGTCGAGGCGCGCGCCGGCGAGCCGCTGGCCCGGGTGGAGCACGGCTACAGCCACTTTCGCGTCGGCGTGGACCTCTGCCCCTGCGACCTGACGGGCGAGCCGCACCCCACCGGCCCGTGGGACGCTGCCCGCTGGATCACCCCAGCCGAGCGGCCCAGCCTGGGCCTCACCGGCGTGGCGGTCAAATCCCTCGCAGCGCTCGGTTGGGGTGAGGAATAGGCCCCTACCCCTCCCGCCCCGGAATGCCCGGCTCGGTCATGGCGACGGCGTCCAGCACCTCGTCCAGCTGCTCGGCGCTGAGGTAGCCCTTTTCCAGCGCCACCTGCCGGAGCGACACCCCGCGGGCCAGCGCCTCCTGGGCCACCTTGGCGGCCGCCCCATAGCCGATGTAGGCGTTCAGCGCGGTCGCCAGGCCCATGCTGCGCTCGGCGTACTCTTGGCAGCGTTCGGCGTTCGCCGTGATCCCCTCGACGCAGCGCTCGGTGAACACCCGCACGGCATTCGTCAGCACCTCGAGGGATTGCAGCAGGTTGTAGGCCATGATCGGCATCATGACGTTCAGCTCCAACTGCCCCGCCTGGGCGCCCATCATCAGCGCCGTGTCGTTCCCGATGACGTGGAAGCAGGTCATGTTCAGCATCTCGGCCATCACCGGGTTCACCTTCCCGGGCATGATCGAGGAGCCGGGCTGCACCGCCGGCAGGCTGATCTCCGCCAGGCCCGTGGTGGGGCCGGAGGAGAGAAGGCGTAGGTCGTTGGCGATGCGGATCAGGGTCGTGGCCAGCGTGCGCAGCGCGGCGGAGAGATCTACCAGGTCCGCGGTGCTCTGCATCGACTCGAACAGGTTGCCCGACGAGCGGAAGGGGATGCCGCTCAGCGACGAGATCGCCTCCACCATCGCCGCGTGGTAGTCGGGATGGGAGTTCAGGCCGGTGCCGGCGGCGGTGCCCCCGATCCCCAGCCGGCGAATGCCGTCGGCCGCCCGGGAGATGCGCTCGGCGTCCAGGCGCACGGCCCGCGCATAGGCGCCGAACTCTTGCCCCAGCCGCACGGGCACCGCATCCTGCAGGTGGGTGCGACCCGACTTGAGCACGCCGTCGAACGCCTCCGCCTTGGCCTCCAGCGCCTCCGCCAAGTCGTCCAGCACGGGGAGGAGGGTCACAACCTGGGTAGCGGCGGCCACGCGGATCACCGTCGGGATCACGTCGTTGGTGGATTGGGCCATGTTCACGTGGTCGTTGGGGTGCACCGGGCGGTACTCGCCCCGCCGGCCGCCGAGGCGCTCGTTGGCCAGGTTGGCCAGGACCTCGTTGGCGTTCATGTTGTGGGAGGTGCCGGCGCCGGCCTGAAAGGGATCCACGGCAAACTGCTCGAGGTGTTGGCCGTGCATGATCTGGGCGGCGGCCGCAGCGATGGCCTCGCCCAGTTCCGGCTCGAGGAGGCCGAGGGCTACGTTCACCTGGGCCGCGGCGTGCTTGACCAGGGCGGTAGCCCACAGGTAGACGCGATGCTGGCGGAGGCCGCTGATGGGAAAGTTGGCGATGGCCCGCTGCGTCTGGGCGCCCCATAGGGCGTCGTCGGGAACCTCTACCGGGCCCAAGGAGTCCGTCTCGGTGCGCATTGTGTGCCCCCTGCTCTTTCGGATGCGGCGCGGACACTCGAGTGCCGCGCGGACGCCGGACAAGCAAAAAACCCCAGTTATGACCTAACTGGGGTTCGCCTGTGCCGAGGGAGGGATTTGAACCCTCATGGGCTATTGCCCACTACGCCCTGAACGTAGCGCGTCTGCCGGTTCCGCCACCTCGGCGAACGGGCGGATGATACCACGTTCGG
>JAAZBQ010000914.1 GCA_012513725.1 Chloroflexota bacterium | reverse complement strand
ACGGCGCCGTGCAGGTCGGCCGGCGGCAGAAACTGCCACGCGCGCTGGGTGTGCGTCATCCAGTCGCGCACCTTTTCATAAGTCCAGGTGCGGGGTCGGGGTGGGGTGGGGTTCACAGGGGCCTCCTGGGGTCTGGCGTCTCAGTCTGCATTTGCGTGGGTAGTGTTTCCCTTCGTCAGTTCAACGGTGGGAGATTGTCGGGCTCCACGGATCGTGTCTCCGCATCACCAGACACCACCTTGTGTAGCGTGACCTCCCACGTGGTGTATCTCAAGTCTCGCGGGGTTGCCACGGTCGAATAGCGGAACGAGTCCTCGAAGCGCTGGCAGCGATAGTCGACGCCAAAGTCGTGTGTCGCGGGCAGCCAGTCGGACCCTGTGCAGAACCACAGCCCGTATGTTCCATCCGGGATGCCCTCGAGTGTCAGTGTTCCATGCGAGCGCACTGACCCGGCGGCCACCACGGGAGTAGTGGCGCTCCTCGAGAGTCGGACAAAGCCGTCAAGACCCGTGCCGTTCTCGACCTTAAGCGTGCCCAGTGAACCAGCAATCCCGGACGTGTGAGTCTGATCCGTAGCGGGGCGCTGGCCCGGCGTCCTGGTGGGACGAGGTGCTACGGCCGACGCCAGGCTGCTTTCGCCTCCCGTCTGCACCACGTAGATCAGCAACAGGAATAAGGATACCACGAGTGCTGCGATGCCTGCCATCACCCAGCATCCGGTGGTGTGCCTATCAGTCCTCGGCGGCTCGATAGCCTCCTCGGGAGCCTGAGGGGCCAGGACCGGATAGGCAAGGCGACAGCGGCGGCAGAGCCATAGGATCCCATTCTGCGAGAGGGGCCCGCCGCACTTTGGACATCTGAGCTGCATGGCGCCGTTCCTCCGTGAAGCTAGCGAGGTTGATCTTTGAATAGCGATCGAGCGCGCTTACATGGCACAGATGGTTAGTCTATCTGTCTGTAAATGAGGGCTGAGCACGGCCTGTTGGATCGCGGCCCCAACCCAAGTTGTCCTGGCAGACCGATCCGCCGATCAGGCCACGCGAGGGCGGTGCACCTGATCGCGTTCTGAGTCACCTACCCCTTGCGCCGGTCGTACTGGGCGATCTGGATCAGGTTGCCGCAGGTGTCGTTCAGGATCGCGATGGTCGAGCCGGTCACTTTGGTCGGCGGCATGGTGAACTCGGCGCCCGCTGCCTTGATCCGGTCGTAATCGCGCTGGATGTCGGCGCTCTCGAACAGGGCCGCGGTCTGACCCTGCTCGAACATCGCCTGCTGAAAGGTCGTGACCGCCTCGTCGTCGTTGCGCTCCAACAGGATCTCCGTGCCTTCCGGCTCCTCGGGGGAGGCCACCGTCAGCCAGCGGTACGATTCCTGGGAGACGTCCGCCTTTTTGACAAAGCCCAGCACCTCCGTGTAAAAGCGCAGCGCCTTGTCCTGGTCGTCCACGTACACGGTCGTCAGTCGGATTTTCACGTCTTCCTCCTGCTGTACTACGCGCGGTCCCGATATTCAGCGTACCACGGCCCGCCGCAGGAGGAATACGACATAACTCAGAAGCTGCGGCCCGGAGCCGCCCGACCTGTTCCGAACGACGACCTATGCGTCGTCTCGGGCGGGGTCTCCGGCCCCCGGGGAACCCGCGCGGCTCCCCTCCGCGGCCGCGGCGCCGGCCGTCATCGGCCCGTACACCTCACCGAGCCCCAGGGTCTCCAGGGTCTCTTGGGTGGGGCGGCCCGTCTCCACGTCCCAGCCGAGGTGTCGGTAGTACGCGTCGGCCACGGGGCCGAAGGCCTCGCGGTCCAGCGCATGTTTCCTGCCGAGCTCGGGGTTCTCCCAGTTCTCTTCCCGTTCGAACGGCGGGAGCGCCGTCTCGTCCATGGCCCGGT
>JAAZBQ010000913.1 GCA_012513725.1 Chloroflexota bacterium | reverse complement strand
GTCGGTCACCGTGAGGGTGACGTTGTAGGAGCCCGCCGCCCCGTAGGTGTGGGTCGGGTTGGCTGCGCTGCTCGTGGCGCCATCGCCAAAGGTCCAGGCGTACGTGTATGGCGCGCGCCCACCGGTCGTCTTGTTCACAAAGGCGGTCGGTTCGCCTAGGCACACGGACGAGGCGGCAAAGTCCGCCACCAGCGGGGCCGCGACAATGAGGGGCTCCAGAAACCTGCACTTGGCGGGAGGATAGTTAACCTCGCAGACCCTCGAGACGTCACATCCCCCGTGTGGGTTAGCCATCCAGGCCATGACGCCGCTGGTGACTCGCATCTCGGCGCCACATGTCCAGGTGATCGGAGCCAGCCTCATCTCGCTCGGAACTTCGTCTTTGTCTGGAGGGATGTTGTCCCTCAGGCACTGCCCCAGCGTGAAGACGTCGCCGTCCAACGTATAGTCCGCGAGGACCACCGGTGAGTACCGAGTGGAGCTGGTGGAGTTGGAAACCGTCGCCCAGAGGTATGCGGTGACCTCATCTCCGGGCTCGCACGTTCCCAGGGGCCCATCGTTCGCATCGCGGAGCCGGAAGTTGGTAGCGTAAGTGTCTTTTGCGTTGCAGTTCCATCCGCAGTCAGGCCAGAGCGCATCGCTCGGCCTCTGCGCCGAGACCAAGCCGGTAAGCACTTGTGTCATGAGGCCCACGAGCGCCAACAAGCGCAACATCCGTTGTGTTCCCCGTAGCAGTTTGGATCGCATGGTACCAAGCCCTCCTCGATGCCGCATGTGGCTACGGCCCGTGTGGCCGCGCCGGCCGTCTTTCCGCCTGCCCCATTGTCGTGCATCGAGGTAAATCGCAGGTTAGCGTCTCGTATCGAGGCGGTTACAGTCGGAGAGCAAGACACTCCATTGCGAGGCGATGCATACGGGCGTAACGCCGCAAAACAGCCAGGAATGCATCATATCCGCGCGAGGCCAGAGCCATGGCCCCGGCTGCCAGCGGCTCTTTCGGCCATGCTTGGCCCCCTGCGCGATCCGGGGGTATACTGGCGACGACGGCATGGGACGTGGCGCGGGCAGCAGGCGCCCGCCGACAAGCGCGGAGGCGAGGGCGTGGTGGAGCAAAACCAACTGGAGACCGAGCGACTCACGCTCTTGGCCCTGGACGCGGAGCAGCTGCGCCGCTGTCTCGAGGGCCCCGAAGCCCTGGAGCAGGACCTGGGACTCGTCATGTGCCAGGATTTGGTGGGTGAAGCGGCGCGCGAGGCGATCATGGTGAAACTCCAGCGCATGACCGTGGCGCCGATGGCCGAGTACCCCTGGCACACCTACTGGCTCATGATCGCCAGGGACGTGCAGATGGGCATCGGCCTGGCGGGGTTCAAGGGGACCCCCTCCAGCCAGGGGATCGCCGAGGTGGGCTATAGCACCTGTCCCGCGTACCGCAACCGCGGGTACATGACGGAGGCGGTCCGCGCCCTCATCGGCTGGGCCTTTCAGCAGCCACGCTGCAAGACGATCTTTGCCGACACCGACGTGGGCAACGTCGCCTCGCAGCGGGTCCTGGAAAAATCCGGCCTGCGCCGCTTTGG
>JAAZBQ010000912.1 GCA_012513725.1 Chloroflexota bacterium | reverse complement strand
GCGGTGAAGACGCCGCTGCAGGCAGAGATCGACTATGTCATCCGCATCCTGGTGGTGGTGGTCGCCGCCCTGGGGGTGTTGCTGGGGCTGGGGTTCGCCGTCAGCGAGGTACCCGTGGTCGAGGCGCTGCGGGTGGGGGCCGTGATCGTGGCCCTGGTGCCGCAGGGGCTCTTTTTCATGACCACCGTGGCCTATGCCCTGGGCGCCGTCCGCGTGGCGGGCGAGGGGGCGCTGGTACAGGCTGCCAACGCGGTCGAGTCGCTGAGCCACGTAACGCTCCTGTGCCTGGACAAGACGGGCACGCTCACCACGAACCGCATCCGCATGCAGGGGGCGCATCCCGCCGCCGGGGTCACTGCGGGAGAACTGTGCGACGTGTTGGGCGCCTATGCGCGGAGCACGGCGGAGCCCAACCGCACGGTAGACGCCATCGGCGAGGGCTGCCCCGGCGCGGCCCGCCCGGTGCAGGAGGCGGTGCCCTTTTCCTCGGCGCGCAAGTGGAGCGCGCTGGTGTTCGCCGAAGAGCCCGGCACGACCTATGTGTTGGGGGCGCCCGAAGTGCTCTTGCCCCACGTGCCGGACCCCGGAGCGCTCGGGGGGATGCTCGCCGGCTGGACCTCCCGGGGCCTCCGCGTGGTGCTCCTGGCGCGATCGACGGGTGCGCGGGCGCGCCGAGAACCGGAAGATGAGCCCGTGCTTCCCAACGCCCTGGAGCCCCTGGGCGCCGTGTCGTTTCGCGAGGAACTGCGCCCCGACGCCTCGGACACGCTGGCCCGCTTTGGCGAGCTGGGGGTGCAGTTGCGCGTCATCTCCGGCGATAGCCCGGATACCGTCTCGGCCCTCGCCGCGCAGGTGGGCCTGCCGCAGGCGGACGTCTTTGTCTCCGGGCTCGACCTCGACGCCCTGGACCCGGAGCAGCTGGCGGAGGCCGTGCGGGGGGCCACGGTGTTCGGCCGGATGCGGCCGGAGCAAAAGCAGCGGTTGGTCGGCCTCTTTCGCGGGATGGGGCACTATGTGGCGATGCTGGGCGACGGCGTGAACGACGTCCTACCCCTCAAACAGGCGCAGTTGGGAATCGCCATGGAGAGCGGCACCTCCGCCACGCGCAACGTGGCGGACATGGTGCTCCTGGGCGACCGGTTCGCTGCGCTGCCGGCGGCCCTGCGCGAGGGGCAGCGGATCGTGCGGGGCATGGAGGACGTCATCCGCCTGCTCCTCACCCGCACCCTGTACGTCCTCGGGCTGGTGGTCGCCACCCGGGTCATCGGCCTGCCGTTCCCGGTGACGCCCAAGCACAACTCGATCCTGGCGCTGCTCACCGTCGGCGTGCCGATCCTGGCCATCGCTGCCTGGGCGCGGCCCGGCAGGCCCGCCCGGCGGATGCTGCGGGCGGTGGGGCGGTTCGTGTTGCCGGCCTCCCTCACCGTGGCGATCCTCTGCCTGGCGGTGTACCTATACTACCTGGGGCACTCGGGCGACCTCCTGGTGGCCCAGAGCGCGCTGACCACGGCGAGCGTGCTCTGCGGACTGCTGCTGATCCCGTTCGTCGAGCCGCCGACGCCCGGCTGGGTGGCGGGCGACGAACTGAGCGGCGACTGGCGGCCCGCGGCGCTGGCCGTGGCGATGCTGGGAGCCTATGCCCTGGTTCTGGCCGTACCGAGCCTGCGGGCGTTCTTTGAGTTGCTGATCCTACGGCCACTCGACTATGCTCTGATCGCTGGGGCGGTGGCGCTATGGGCGCTGGCGCTGCGGGAGATCTGGCGCCGACGGCTGTTCGAGCGCCTCATGGCGCGGCCGGCGTAAGGCGCCCTGCCGCCTCGCGGCGTATACGTCACCGAGACAGGAGCGACACATGCCATCCGACGAACGGCCTTCTTCCGGCACACCGATGACGTTCCGGGAGATGAACCTCCGGGTCTTTGCGGGCGAGCCGATCCCCCACGTTTTCTTTCAGCCCCGCTTTGAGCCCTGGTACGCCTGGCACCAGACCTTTGGCGGCCTGCCGGAGCGCTATCGGGGGGTGCCCGTCCGCGACGTGTACAGCGAGCTGGGCTGCGCGATGCGCTACATGCACTACTATACCGACATGCCCAGCCCGGTGGTCGTCTCGTACTCGCCCGAGGTGCCGATCACCGAAGTGGAGCGCGGCGACCGGCGCACCATCGTGTACGACACCCCCTACGGCACCCTGACCGAGACCTACCGGCACACGGTGGACGACACCTGGCGGAAGGTGGAGTTCCCCGTCCAGCGCCCGGAGCAGCTGCGCGCCCTGCGCTGGCTCCACGAGCGCACCGAGCACTCCTTTTCGGCCCCGCACTTTAGCCAGGGCAGCGAGTACGTCGGCGAGCGGGGAGAGCCGCAGTTTTGGGTGCCCAAGAGCCCCTACCAGGCGCTGGCGCAGGTGTGGATGAAGCTCGAGGACCTCATCTACGCCCTGGCCGACGCCCCCGCCGAGGTGCAGGCCACCATGGCAGCCATCGACGCCTCGTACGATCCGCTGTACGAGGAGATCGTGGCCTCCGGCGAGGTGCGGATCGTGAACTTTGGCGAGAACATCCACGAGCAGCTCCTCTCACCGCGCTACTGGCACGAGTACCTGGTGCCGTTCTGGGAGCGGCGAGCGGGGCAGCTCCACGCGGCGGGCATCTATAGCCACGTGCACATCGACGGCTTTTTCCACAACCTGCTCCCCTTCCTAAAGGACCTGCCCTTTGATGGCATCGAGGCGCTGACCCCGACGCCCCAGGGCGACGTGGCGCTCGAGGAAATCGCCGCGCACATCGGCGACAAGGTGCTCCTGGATGGGCTGCCGGCGGTGCTGTTCATGCCGCCCTATTCCCGGGAGGAACTCCTTGCCGCGGTGGAGCGGACGGTGGCGCTCATCCCACGGCTGATCCTGGGGATCTCGGACGAACTGCCCGAGGGCGCCGATATGGAGGGGCTGGAGCGCGTGCGGCTGGTGGCCGACTGGTGCCGCCGGCACACCCAGTGAGGGAGGGAGACGATCATGCTGCAACTGAGCGACATCCGCATCCGCGACCCGTTCGTGGTGCCGGTCGAGGAGGAACGCGCCTATTACCTGTACGGCACCACCGACGCCGCCGTCTGGCAGGGAGAGGCGGTGGGGTTTGACGCCTACCGCAGCACGGACCTGGTGTCCTGGGAGGGCCCCATCCCGGTGTTCCGGCCCCCGGAGGGCTTTTGGGCGACGCAGAACTATTGGGCGCCGGAGGTCCATCGCTACCGGGGGCGGTACTACTTGTTCGGCTCGTTCAAGGCCCCCGACGCGCGGCGCGGCACGCAGATCCTCGTGGCCGACGGCCCGCGCGGTCCCTACCTGCCGCTCACCGAGCGTCCGGTCACGCCGGATGACTGGGAGTGTTTGGACGGCACCCTCCACGTTGAGGAGGACGGCGAGCCGTGGATCGTCTTTTGCCACGAGTGGAAGTAGGTCACCGATGGCGAGATGTGCGCGATGCCGCTCACCCCAGATCTACGCGCGCCGGCGGGGGAGCCCGTGGTGCTGTTCCGCGCGTCGGAGGCTCCCTGGGTGGTGCCGGTGAACGACGAGGGAGGGTACGTCACCGACGGCCCCTACCTGCATCGCGCCGCAAACGGGGAACTCTTGATGCTGTGGGCCAGTTACAGCGGGGAGCGCCGCTACTCCGAGGGGCTGGCGCGCTCGGAGAGTGGCAGCGTGATGGGTCCGTGGCGCCACGATCCAGAGCCCCTGTTCGCCGATGATGGCGGCCACGGCATGCTCTTTTGCGCGTTCGACGGGCGGCTGATTATGCCCCTCCACCAGCCCAACCGCTCCCCCGCAGAGCGCGCCCGCTTCCTCGACGTGCGCGAGGAGGACGGCCGCCTGCAGGTACAGTAGAGGTGGGAACGCGGCGCGTCACTCCGGCTCGGCCTGTAGGACCTCGCGGACCCGGGCGGCGAGATCGTTGGCGGTAAAGGGCTTTTGCACCACGGCGGCGTTCGGCTTGAGCACGCCGCGCTCGCCGAGGGCGTTTGCGGCATAGCCGGTCATGTACAGCACGCGGACCCCGGGGTGCTCGCGACGCACCCGGTCGGCGAGCTCGGTGCCGCTCATCTTGGGCATCACCACATCGGTGAGCAGGAGGTCGACGGGGGTGGGCTTGGCCTCGAGCATCTCCAGGGCCTCGGGTCCGTGGGAGGCCTCGAGGACGGTGTAGCCCAAGCGCCGCAGTACCCGCGAAGCGAGCCTCCGCACGCTGACCTGATCCTCGACGACGAGCACCGTCTCGCCCGCCGCAGCGGCCGCAGCCTCTTCCACCGGCTCGATGTCGCACGGCGCGTCGATCCGCGGCAGATACACCTCAAAGGTCGTGCCCCGACCGGGATCGCTATCCACCCGGATCTGGCCGCCAGACTGCTCGATGATGCCGTACACGGCGGCCATGCCGAGGCCCATGCCCTGGTCCTTGGTGGTGAAAAAGGGCTCAAAGACCCGCTCCTGCACCTCGCGGGCCATCCCCGCCCCTGTGTCGGAGACCGAGAGTAGCACGTAGCATCCCTGCTCGATGTTGGGCGGCGCCTCCGGGTCGTCGGCCCGCACGTCCACGTTCGCCGTCCGTATCTGGAACGCGCCTCCCTCGGGCATGGCGTCCCGGGCGTTCAGGGCCAGGTTCATGATCACCTGCTCCAGCTGCCCGACGTCGGCTTCGATCGCCCCCAGGTCGGGATCCTGGCTGACCTCCACCGTGATCCCCTCGCCGAGGAGCTGGGGCAGGATGCGGTCCATGCTGGTCAGGACGCCGTTCAGGTCCAGGGTGCGCAGTTCCTGGGTCTGGTGGCGGCTAAAGGTCAGGAGCTGGGTGGTCAACTCGGCGGCGCGGCGGCCGGCCACCCGGATCTCGCGGAGCTCCTCGTGGAGAGCATCTTCGGGGCCGATCGACTGCAGCGCCATGTCGGCATAGCCGTTGATGATGGTCAGCAGGTTGTTGAACTCGTGGGCGATGCCCCCGGCGAGCTGCCCGACGGCCTCCATTTTCTGCGCATAGCGCAGTTGCCCCTCCATCTGCAGTCGCTCGCCAATGTCTTCAAAGATCCCCTGCACGCCGATGATGGCGCCGTCTGGATCTCGGGTGGCCGCCAGGTGGTAGCGCAGGTGCGTCTCCTTGCCCCACTTGCTGGTGTAGGGCCGATCGGCCGAGACCGGCTCGCCGGTCTCCAGGCACCGCGAAAAGTCCTCGGCGATGTCCGTCTCCACCAGCGGCGGGAACGTCAGGACGTTGATGGCCCGCGTTGCCTCCGCCGAGGGGGAGCCCATGATGTCCAGCAGCGCCGGGTTCACGTCGACGATCCAACCGTGTCGATCGACGAGGAGGATGCCCAGCGGGCTGTTCTCCACGAGCAGCCGGTAGCGCTCCTCGCTATCGCGGAGGGCGCGCTCGGCGCGGCTGCGGACGAGCATCTCCACGCGGAGCGCCTCGTTGGCACTCTCCAGCCGGGCGGTGCGCTCGCGCACGCGCTCCGCGAGTTCCTCGTTCGCCTCGCGGACCTTGTCCTCCTCCTGCTGGAGGCGGTGCGCCAGGTAGAAATCACGCCGCAGGCCGTGCTCGATGCTATAGCAGGCAAACATCCCCAGCAGGTTGGCGCCGATGAGGTAAAAGCTGTTGTTCAGCTCGGCCTCCATCGGCCGATCGACGAGGAGAAAGGAGAGGGCCATGTACAGAAGCGCCAGGGTCCAGCCCACCGCCGTAGCCCACACAAAGCGGATGCCGAGCAGCGTATAGCCGAACATCGAGATCAGGATCAAGCCGGCATAGCGCGTGTAGGTGGTCGGCGGCGGCGTGAGCACGATGATCGCCACGAGGCTGGCGCCGGCTGCAAACACCACGCCGGCGAGGATGGGCTGCATGTAGCGCGGGAACCAACGCGCGTACGTGGCGAGGAAGGCCAGCACGGCGATCGGCACCACGATGCCGTACCGAACGAGCCAGATGGTCGGCGCGACGGCGGGCGTCAGCAAGAGGTCCAGGATGCCAAAGATCGTGTAAAAGGCGACGCCTACGGCCAGTCCGATGCGCACGCGCCGCAGCGAGAGTGCGACATAGGTCTCGCGAAAGGGCTCCTCGAGCGGTGCGGCGTCGCCCCGGAACGACAGCGTCGCGGGGGAATAGTCCATCTTTGTTCGGCTGTAGGCGGTCTTGACCCTGTCCATACGTTCTCCATCGTGTGCATGGGGCAACACGACACCATGCTCAGCGCCACGACGAGGGTCCACGACCCACAAGCGCGACGGGAGGGGCAAGGTACGCCGTGTATGTGCGTGCGGAGCTGGCCGGGAACGTGGCAGGGCGAAAGGAGGGGTAGGAGCGGCGATGGGCGAAGGCAGCGCGTGACGGGCCAGCGATAGACCTATTATGGCCCCTAACCCCTATCCTGACAAACGGCCTGCGCGGAACGGCCTAGCGGCGGGCCGCGCCGCCGCCGGCGGCCAACTCCTGCGAGGCGCCGACGCGCTCCCAGGCGCCATAGTGCACCTTTAGGGGGTCAAAGCGTTCGGCGCGCTCGTGGCGGGCAGGGTGCTCGGCCGCGTGTCCCAGAGCCACCACCGATGCCATCCGGATATCCTGGGGGATGTGCAGCCGCCAACGCAGGTGCTCCTCCAGGATGCTCCAAAGGGTGGTGTCGGGCGCGGCGACCCAGGCGGAGCCCAAGTCCAGGGCCGTGGCGGCCAGGAGGAGGTTCTCCGTGGCCGCGCTGATATCCATCAGCCAGGTCGGTGACGAGGCCGGGCGCCCACAGACGACGACCAGAACGGGCGCCTCCTCGATATAGGGGTGGACGCGCAGGATCTCGGCGATTTCGTGCTTGACCTCGGGATCCTCCACGATCAAGAAGTGCCAGGGCTGGCGGTTCAGGCGACTGGGAGCGTACATGGCCGCCTCGATGACGGCCTCGACCTCGTCGGGGCGAAGGGGCTGTGGGGTGAACCGGCGTACGGTCCGCCGGGCGCGGATGAGATCCAGACACTCGCTGTCCATCGTGCGACTCCCTCTCGGGCGGCGACGGTG
The DNA here is from genome assembly GCA_012513725.1 of Chloroflexota bacterium. GTDB lineage: Bacteria > Chloroflexota > Anaerolineae > UBA1429 > UBA1429 > JAAZBQ01. The sequence continues at coordinate 5,181 of JAAZBQ010000912.1, read as the reverse complement.
CCCGCCCGTTGACTGGGGACCAGGCCACGGTGCCCGCTGCCGAGGGTCCCGCCTCGGCAGGGAATCTGTATCTATATAATCAACATAGTAGACAATATGCACGGTGTCAAGGGCCGGGGACGCGTGCTCACGGGAGCGGAGGGTTCGGTCTACACGACGATCATCTGGGAGCGCTCGGGACCCACCGAGACAAAGCGGATTGGCGCGCGGGCCAGTTCCTCGATGCGTCGCAGGTAGGCCTGGGCCTGGGGCGGTAGGGCGTCCCACGTCCGGCAGGCGGTCGTGTCGGTCCGCCACCCTGGCCAGTCTTCGTAGACCGGTTCGACCAGCCCCTGGGTTACCGTGTCCGGGACGTGGTCGAGCACCTCATCGCCGAGGCGGTAGCCGGTGCAGATGCGCAGGGTAGCGAACGTGTCCAGGACGTCGAGCTTGGTGACGGCGATGCCGGTGAAACCGTTCAGCCAGGAGGCCTGGCGGATGGCCACTCCATCGAACCAGCCGCACCGGCGGATGCGGCCGGTAGTGGCGCCGAACTCGCGGCCGATCTCCTGGAGCATGTCGCCCGTCTCGTCGTGGAGTTCCGTGGGGAAGGGACCGCCGCCCACCGAGGTGGAATAGGCCTTGACCACGCCGAGGACCTCGTCGATGGCCCGGGGCGGGATGCCGGCGCCCACGCACGCGCCGCCGGCCGTGGGCGAGGAGCCGGTGACGTAGGGATAGATGCCCCAATCGATGCAGCGCCCAATACCCAACTGTCCCTCGAGGAGGACGCGCTGCCCCCCCTGGACGGCCGCGCGCACGACCGGCAGGCTGTCGACGATCATGTCCCCATAGGCCGTGCGCCAGCCCTCGGCGAGGGCCAGGAGGTCCTCCACCGAACAGGGTGGCAGGCCGTAAAAGGCCAGCTGGGCGTTGCGCGCGGGCAAGAGGGCCTCAAGCCGCTGGCGGAGGACGTCGGGGTAGCGGATATCGCCGACGCGGACGCCCCGGTAAGAGTGCTTGTCGCCGTAGACCGGGCCGATCCCCCGGCGCGTGGTGCCCATCTCGCCCTCGGCGGGCTCCTCGGCGCCCGCCTCGCGCTTGCGCTGCTCCTCCGCCGCGCCGTCCAGGAGGCGGTGGTAGGGGAGCACCAGGTGCGCGCGATAGTCCACGCGGACGTTCCGCGCGGCGACACCGGCGCGCCGGAGGGCGTCCAGTTCCTCTCCGAGGGCATCCATGTTCACGACGGTGCCGGGCCCCAACAGGCAGTAGGCCTCGGGGTGAAACACCCCGCTGGGGGTGAGGTGCAGGGCAAAGCGTCCCTGATCGTTCACCACGGTGTGGCCGGCGTTGTCACCGCCCTGGAAGCGGATTACCATGTCGGCGCGTTCCGCGAGATAGTCGATCACGCGTCCCTTGCCCTCGTCGCCCCATTGGGCGCCCACCACCACCGTCACCGTCATCGTCTGCCTCCGATCAGGTTGTTCGCGCGCACGAAAGGCACGCCGGGCCAGCCACGGCGCGCTGCACAGGCATGGTAGCACGACTCGCCCCAGACGGCGAACAGCGCCGAACGGCGCCGCCGGGTCGCGCAGTACCGCGTCGTGGCCGGAGGCCCCATCCCCTTCCCCGAGGGGCTCCGGCATGGCCTGTGCCGGCAGCGCAGCCGGGCGGCTTTTGGTGTACAATGAGGCCCAGCGATCGCTCTTTGCCACTGCCACAGGAGGAGCCTCCAATGAAGCACCAGCATGTGCTCCTGGCCGTCGCCGTCTTGGGGTTCGCCGCCCTCTCCCTGGTCCTGGCCGGCAACCCCGCCCTGGAAGCCGCCTCCGTGCAGGCCCAGGCCGAGGACCGCGAACCGGGCGTCATCACCGTCACCGGAGACGCCGACGTTCGCGTGCCGCCCGACCAGGTCGTCCTCACCCTCGGCGTCGAGACCCAACACCGCGACCTCCTCGTTGCCAAGACCCAGAACGATGAGGCCGTGCGGGCGCTCATCGCACTGGCCGAGGAATACGAGGTCCCCGCCCGCCACGTGCAGACGGAGTTCATCCACGTGAATCCCGTATACGAGGACGAGTACGCAAAGCGCCTCGACCTGGCCGCCTATCGCGTCCAAAAGACGGTGGTCATCACCCTGGGCGATGTCTCCCGCTTTGAGGACCTCCTGAGCGACACCCTCCTCGCGGGCGCCAGCCACGTCCATAACGTCGAGTTCCGCACCACCGAGCTGCGCCAGCACCGCGACGCCGCCCGCGCCCTGGCCATCCAGGCCGCCCGCGAAAAGGCTGAGGCGCTCACCGGCGAACTTGGCCTGCACGTGGGGGAGCCTCGCTCCATCCGCGAGGAGTACAGCGGCTGGTACTCGTGGTACAACTCCTGGTGGGGCTACCGGTCCGGCGGCGGGATGAGCCAGAACGTCGTCCAGCAGGTGGGCTCGTCCTCCTATGAGCCCGACTCGGCTGTGGCCCCCGGCCAGATCGCCGTGAACGCCAGGGTGTCCGTGACCTTTGACATTGCCCCCTGATTCCGACTTGGAGCGCCGATGATCTCTCGCCGCGAGAACACCCTGCGGGCCGCTCGCTTTGAGCGGCCCGAGTGGATCCCCATGCACTATGCCATCAATCGCGCCTGTTGGCACCACTACCCGCAGGACGCCTTGCAGGATCTTATGGAGGCCCACCCGCTGCTCTTTCCCGACTTTTGCCGGTCGGAGGAGCCCATCGTGCCCGAGTACGCCCCCTGGGAGCGTGCCGATCGCCCCTTTACGGATTCCTGGGGCTGCGTGTGGGTGACCACCGATGACGGCATCACCGGCTCCGTCGTCGGCCACCCCCTGGCCGACTGGAGCGCGCTGGAGGGGTACCGCCCGCCCGATCCCGCCGTGGACTATGGCTGGGGGCCGATCGACTGGGATGCCGAGCGCGAGCGGATGGCGGCGGCGCGGGCCGCGGGCCGCCTGGCCTCCGCCGGCCTACGCCACGGCCACACCTTTCTCACCCTCGTCTATCTGCGGGGCTATGACCGGCTGATCTACGACATGGCCGACGGCGACCCCCGGCTATCTCGCCTGATCGAGATGGTGGAGGCGTTCAACCTGGCCCTGGTGCGCCGCTACATCGCCGCCGGCGCCGAGTGGATGTCGTACCCGGAGGACCTCGGCATGCAGCGCGGCCCGATGCTCTCCCCCGCCCACTTTCGGCGCTACATCAAGCCCACCTACGCTCGGCTGATGGCCCCCGCCCGCGAGGCAGGCTGCGTCGTTCACATGCACTCCGATGGCGACATCCGCACCCTGGTCGACGATCTCGTCGACGAAGGCGTGCAGGTGGTGAACCTCCAGGACCTGGTGAACGGGCTGGATTGGATCGAGGAGCGCCTGGCGGGCAGGGTCTGCATCGATCTGGACGTGGACCGGCAACGGGTCACCCGCTACGGCACCCCGGCCGACATCGATGCGCTGATCCGCGACGAGGTGACCCGCCTCGGCCGCCGCGAGGGCGGGCTGATGATGGTCTACGGCCTGTACCCCGGCACACCGCTGGAGAACGCCGCCGCCGTGATGGACGCCATGGAGCGCTATGCCTGGCACTACTCCGGATAGATCCCGATGCGGCAGAACGCCGCGCCAGCCCGTGAGGGAGGACTCGCCCGTGCCCACCGATGACGTCGCCATCCTGCGCGACCTGGCCACCCGCTACATGGAGATCGCCCGTAAGCCCGTCCAGGAGGAGCGCCGCACCCTCTGGCGGCGTCACAACAGCCTGGTACCCACCACGCCGCTGATCTACGTCCGCGCCTTTGCGTTCCGCGAGATGCCCGAGAGCCAGACCCAGTGCGCCGATCCCTTCTTCCGGCACTATGAGCGCGTCCTGCGCGAGGCGGTCTACCGGGACCGGTTCGGCGACGACTATATCATCGAGCCGTGGATCAGCATGCGTGCGGCCGTGATCACGCCGCCAGAGGGGCTGTGGGGGCTGCCCATCCAGTGGTCCGAGCGGGTGGAGGAGCATGGCTCGCACACCATGATCCCTTCCATCCGCGAGCCGGAGGACGCCGAGCGCATGGTCTCGCCCCACCATGTGGTGGATGAGGAGGAGACCGCCCGCCGCTACGACCGGCTCTCGGCCGCGATCGGCGACATCGTACCGGTCGACATCGACCGCAAGCCGGCCTACTTTATGTGGGCGGGCGACATCTCGACGCACCTGACCCAGATGCGCGGCCTGGAGCAGTTGATGCTGGACATGATCGACCGGCCGGAGTGGCTCCACGGCGTGCTGGCGTTCATGCGCGACGGCATCCTGCGCACCCACCGGGAGGCCGAGGAGGCCGGCCACTGGACGCTGTCGTCGCACCAGAACCAGGCGATGACCTACGCCCAGGAACTGGCCGATCCCGCCGCGAACAGCGATCCCGTCCCACGTCGCGATCTCTGGTACTATATGGCCTCCCAGGAGACCACCCTGGTGGGGCCCCGCCTGTTCGACGAGTTCATGCTCCAGTACCAGATGGCCATCATGGAGCCCTTTGGCCTGGTGGCCTATGGCTGCTGCGAGGACCTCACGCACAAGATCTCGCTGCTCCAGCGCATCCCCAACCTGCGGCGCATCGGGGTGGCCCCCGCCGCCGACGTGGCGCGCTGTGCCGAGCAGATCGGCGATCGCTACGTCCTCTCCTACCGCCCCAGCCCGGCGGATATGGTGGGCTATGGGTTCGACCCCGCCCGCATCCGCAGCATCATGCACGAGGACCTGGCCGCCTGCCGGGCAAACGGGTGCCACGCCGATGTGACCCTCAAAGACGTAGAGACCGTCCAGGGCGACGCCACCCGGGTGCCCCGCTGGGTCCAGATCGCCCGGGAGGTGATCGACGAGGTGTACGGTTAGTCGACCGAGCCGGCGCCGCGCCCCCCACCGCCCAGAGGCTGCGACGGCCGCGGCGAAGAGCGCCTCCGGGCGGCGTCATGACCGAACGCTATAGGGCCGCGCTGCCTGCGGCCCTATAGTGCCTCACCGGCGGGTAGCCCGGTCTCTCTTGCCTATTCCGCCCTGCAGGCCAGTTGGCTGCTGAGGGGGACCGCGCGTCAGGGAGCCTCTCCGACCGCGCGTTCTCTGGCAAAGAACTTGATCAATATGGGCGCAACGGCTTCCGGGGCGACAGCGTGCTCTTGGCCCTCTAGCAGCAGAAAGCGCCCGTCGG
>JAAZBQ010000911.1 GCA_012513725.1 Chloroflexota bacterium | reverse complement strand
CTCACCTGCTCCGACAAGGAGTACCAGGCGATCCGCGACATGTCGCGGCGGATCATCGAGCGCATCGGCCTCACCGCGGGCGGGGCCAACATCCAGTACGCCGTGCACCCAGAGACGGGGCGCACGCTGATCATCGAAGTGAACCCCCGGGTGTCCCGCTCATCGGCGCTGGCCTCCAAGGCGACGGGCTTTCCCATCGCCAAGGTGGCCACCAAGCTCGCCGTGGGCTATCGCCTGCACGAGCTCACCAACGACATCACCCAAGTGACCCCGGCCTACTTCGAGCCCACCGTCGACTATGTGGTGGTCAAGATCCCGCGCTGGAACATGGAAAAGTTCCCCCAGGCCGACGACACCCTGGGCACCCAGATGAAGTCCGTCGGCGAGGTGATGGCCATCGGCCGCACGTTCGGCGAGGCGCTGCAAAAGGGCATCCAGTCCCTCGAGGAGGGGCGCGACGGCATCTTTGATCCCAGCCTGGCGGATGCCCCGATGGACGAGATCCGCCACCACCTCCTGGTGCCCACCCCCCGGCGGCTGTACTACATCCCGGTGGCCCTGGACGCGGGGATGACGATCGCAGAGATCAACGCCCTCTCCCACATCGACCCCTGGTTCCTGGGCGAGATCGATGCCTTACGCGCTCTCCGGGATGGGGTGCGGGGGCGGCCGCTGGAAGGGATCGACGCCGAGGAGATGCGCGAACTCAAGCGCTCAGCGTTCTCCGACGCCCTCATCGGCCGGCTGGTCGCCCCGGCCCGGGACGAGATGGCGGTGCGCGCGTACCGCAAGGCCCTCGGCGTGCTGCCTACGTTCTCCCGGGTGGATACCTGCGGCGGGGAGTTTGAGGCGCAGGTCGACTATTTGTACAGCACCTACGAGGGTGTGCCGGAAGCCCTACCCTTGGAGAACAAGACGGTCGTGGTATTGGGGTCTGGCCCCAACCGCATCGGCCAGGGCATCGAGTTCGATTACTGCTGCACCCACGCCGCCCTCGCCTTCCAGCGCCTGGGCTACGAGACCATCCTGGTCAACTGCAACCCCGAAACCGTCTCCACCGATTACGACACCTCCGACCGCCTCTATTTCGAGCCCCTCACCCTGGAGCACATCCTGAACATCTGCGACCTGGAACGCCCCCACGGCGTCATCGCCCAGTTCGGCGGCCAGACCCCCCTCAAACTCGCCCGCTCCCTGGACGCCGCCGGCGTCCCCCTCCTGGGCACCCCCCCGGAGGCCATCGACCTCGCCGAGGACCGCGAGCGCTTTGGGGCCCTCATGCAGACCCTGGGCCTCCCCATGCCCGCCCACGGCTCGGCCCGCACCGAGCAGGAGGCCTTTGCCGTCGCCGACGAGATCGGCTACCCCGTCATCGTGCGCCCCTCCTACGTCCTGGGCGGACGGGCCATGGCCATCGTCTACGATCGCGACCAACTGGCCCGCTACATCCGCTCCGCCGTCTCCGTCGCCGAGGACACCCCCATCCTCGTGGACCGCTTCCTGGAGGACGCCTTTGAGATGGACGTCGACTGCGTCGCCGACGG
>JAAZBQ010000910.1 GCA_012513725.1 Chloroflexota bacterium | reverse complement strand
CCTCGCTGAGGCCTATGTGCTCTGGTTCCAGAGGAGGCTCCTACTGCTCGTGGGTAGGGGCCGAGAAGCGCCCCTCGATGTAGCGCTGCAGCGCGACGGCGTTGTTGTGCGCCTCGTCCTTGGCGGCGTAGAGGAGCGTGACCGGACCCCGACCGGCCCGCTCGGCCAGCGCGGAGACCGCGCCCTCGTGTTCGTCCAGCTCGGCGTGGTACCGCGCGACGAATTCCTCCCAGCGGGCAGGATCGTGGCCGAACCAGCGGCGCAGATCATCGCTGGGGGCCAGATCCTTGGCCCACTCGTCGAGGCGGGCCGCCTCCTTGCGCAGGCCCCGGGGCCACAGGCGATCCACCAGCACCCGATAACCGTCGTCCTCGGCCGGGTCTTTGTACACGCGTTTGGCGCGGAGGGGCATGGCTACCCCGCTTCCTCGCGGCTACCGTCTCCACCATCACCGGTCAGGGCGCGCAGGCGCCGGTTCACCCGCTCCATGTCGAACGCCTCGGGATCGTGCCCTTCTAGCCACTCCAGGCGATCGGCGACGTCTTCGTACTCATCCGGGTGCTTGAGTGCATCCACCAGGTACATGTACGACCACATGCCGCCGATGTCATCGGGCGGAGCCGCGCGACTGCCCTTCACACAGAGGGGATACGTCCTGTCGGGCTCGCGGGGCACGATCTTTTCCACCAGGATGACGTGCTCCCAAGAGTCCCCAAAGTCGTAGGTGTAGGAGAAGCGCGTCTTGGCGGGAGCCACCTCCCCGAGCGAGAACTCCTCCTCCTCCCCCACGGGCTCCCAGTCCTCGGGGCTGGGCACGCCGTAGCGCTCGCCGGCGATGCGGAATTCGTGGAGGTGGTCGCCGTCCCAGTCCATGAGAACCTGGATCACCCGGTGCAGGTCGCCCAAGGTATGGTCGCCGGGCACCAACACGCGGCGCCAGATCGGCGGCTTGCTGTCGCGCAGCGTAACCTTGAGCTGGTAGATCATCTCCTGAGGACGCGGGGAACGTTCCGTCATGGCCCACGCTCCTTTCAGCGGCATACGACACAACATACCCTACAGAAATGGTAAAGTGGGGCGGAGCGGGTGTCAAGGCGGATGGGCTCGAGGCGCGGCCCTCCTCGGGCCGCGCCTCGGAGGCCGGAGGGGTTGGCGCTACGTAGCGTAGGGATCGGCTGCGTCGCGCAGCCCGTCGCCGACAAAGTTGAACGCGATCACCACCGCGATGACAAACGCCACCGGCGTGATGAGCCACGGCTGCCGCATGAGGACGCGGGTGTATTGCGCTTCGCTGAGCAGCACACCCCACGAGGTCATCGGCGGGCGGATGCCCAGCCCCAGGAAGGAGAGGGCGGTCTCACCCAGGATCATGCTCGGGATGGACAGGGTGGCTACCACGAGGACGTGGCTAATGATGTTGGGGAGGAGATGGCGGGCGATGATCCGGGCGTCCCCGGTGCCGGCGAGCCGGGCTGCCGTCACAAAGTCCATGTCGCGGAGCGCCAGCGCCTTGGCGCGCACCTGCCGCGAAAGGCCCGCCCAGTTCACGATGGAGAGCACCAGGGTGATGCCAAAGTACACCTTGAGCGACGACCAGTTCGCCGGCACCGCGGCCGCCAGCGCCAGCCACAGGGGAATCTGGGGAAAGGCCAGCAACACCTCCACCACGCGCTGGACGATGGAATCCACTGCGCCGCCGTAGAACCCCGACATCGTGCCGATGAACGAGCCCAACGCGAGGCTGATCAGCACCCCCAGCAGGCCCACCGTGAGGGACACCTGCGCGCCGAACAGGATCCGCGAGAACAGGTCGCGCCCCAGACGGTCGGTGCCCAGGAGAAAGACGACGCCGCCCTCCTCCGGCACGAACAGGTGGCGCTCCGCCGGGATGACGCCCAGAAGACGGTAGGGCTCGCCCCGGGCGAACCAGCGCACCCGGTAGACGTGATCCAGGTTCTCCGTGTACACGGCATCAAACGTCGTGGGGTCGATGTTCCGTTCCAGGCCATACACGATGGGCGGCCAGTGCCACTGCCCCTCCGCATCCACGATGCGCATCGGGTGGGGCGGCGTCCCGGAATATAGCTCGTGGGTCGTCCGCACGCCATACGGCGCCAAAAAAGGCGCCAGCACCGCGATGAGGTACATCACTCCCAGAAACGCCAGGCTCGCCACCGCGGGCCGGCTGCGCCGAAAGCGCATCCACATCAGCTGCGTCACGCTAAACACGGCGACCTCGGCCTTGGCCGCCGGGATCTCCTCCGCCTTGGGGGGTATCGCTATCTGTTGTTCGCTCATGAATATGTCACCCCTGTCCGGGTTGCTCGCTGGTTCGCCACATCAGGCGCGCTCCCCGCTCAGTCGTAGCGCACCCGCGGATCGAGGATCGCCAGCAAAAAGTCGGCTATGAGGTTCCCGAACACCAACATCACGCTGATGAGCACCAGCATCGTGCCGCCCAGGTACATGTCCTGCACCCGCAGCGCCTGGAGGTACATCGGGCCCGTCGTGGGCAGGTTTAGCACCATGCCGGTGATCTCGGAACCCGAGATGATTGCGGGCAGCGACATGCCGAAGCTCATGATTAGCGGGTGCATTGCCGTCCGCACCGCGTACTTCCAGATGACGGTCCGCTCCCTCAGTCCCTTGGCCCTCGCTACCTCGACGTACGCGGCGCCCAGCGTATCGAGCAAGTTGCCGCGCATCACGCGCATCAGGCTGGCGGTGGATGAAGTGGCCACGATCAGTGCCGGGATCCAGAGGTGCTTGAGCAGGTCGGTCACCCGCGCGAGGGACCACGGCGCGTTCTCATAGCCGGCGGAGAACAGCCCGATCGGCACCTCGCCGAAGAGCTGGAGACCGATCAGCAGGAACACCAGAGCCAGCAAAAAGTTGGGTATCCCCAACCCAAGGAAGGCCAGGCCGGTGAACACGTGATCGGCCACCGTGTACTTGTGCGTCGCCGAGTACACGCCGATGAGCACCCCGCCCACCCAGGTGATGATCATGCTGCTCACCGAGAGGATCACCGTCATCAGGAGCCGATCGCCGATGAGCTCCCGTACCGGTTTGTTGTGCTGGAACGACTCCCCAAAGTCCCCCTGCACAAAGTGGATGATCCAGTTAAAGAACCGCTCGGCAAGGGGGCGATCCAGCGCGTACCGCACGCGCAGCGACTCGATCTCCTGGCGCGCCCCGGTGTGCCCCTGCGATTCGAGCTGCTGGATGCGGTAATCCAAATAGTCGCCGGGGGGGAGCTCCATG
>JAAZBQ010000018.1 GCA_012513725.1 Chloroflexota bacterium | reverse complement strand
GAATCGATGCCAACCCCTACGGGGAGTGCCACGAGTGTCTCCTTCCCTAGAACGGCATGCTGCTACGCCTGCCAGAGCGGCCTGCTGGCCACCTGATCGTCGGCCCAGTGACACTGCTTGTATTTTTTCCCGCTGCCGCACCAGCAGGGGTCGTTGCGGCCGGGGATGGGGATGTTCTTGGCGATGCGCAGGAGCGTGTCGATCTGCGCGACATACGCGGCATACTGCTTGGGGTACGTGTCAAAGTACTCCACGAGCGGCATCGGCCGGATGGGTTCGAGGCCGTTGCTGAACACGCCCTCGCTGGTCTCCCGGTCGATGTACTCATCCTCCACGACGCCGGCATCGTAGGCCGCCTCGACCAGCGGCCAGTCCTCGAGGTTGCCCAGGTCGGCGAGCGCCGACACGATTTGGGCGCCGACCGCCTCCTCATCCTCCGTCACCTCGGCGCTGCGCGAGATGAGGGCCTCGAGTTCCGCCTTGAGCGCCGTCCGAACGCGCTCCACGAGCGCTACGTCGCCTCGAGCGGCCTCCATCGCCGCCTCGATCGCTGCCCCCCTCTGGTACCAGGAGAGCTCCCGGTCGGCGACCAGGGCCAGGGAGGGTTCCACGGCCGACGGACGGAGGGTGCCCAGGGCACGGGCGATGTCGTCCAGGATGTACTCGTCATAGTGGCGCAGTAGATCGATGAGCACCGGGACGGAACCCTCGGACCCGAGCCGCCCAAGCAGCCGCACCGCAAAGATCAACCCGGAGTAAGTGACGCCCTTGCCCTCGATGTCGCTCCGGATGAGTTCCTCCAGCGACTCGATGGCCAACTCACCGGAGGCGATGATCCCTTCGATCACCGCCGGGAGGACCCACTCCCCACACGTGTAGAGCGTGCCCACCAGGCGCGACGCGGCCTCGATGCGGTCCCGTTCGTCTGGCACATCCCTCCCAACCGCCCCACCCTCCTCCACGCACAGCATGAAGGAGGGCGGGGGCGTGCACTGCTGTACTCTCGGGCCAAGGCGCCTGCGGCCTACCGCAGTCCCTGCGGCTACCGCAGCCCCTGCGGCTACCTCAGCCCCTGAGGCACGTACTTGATCAGCTTTTGCTCGGCAAAGAGCGGCTCAAAGCGGGTAAAGCGCTGCAGGCCGTCGACCATCGGGATGCTCGGCCAGCCCTCGCCGATCAGCGGCCGGGCGTAACGGAGGAAATCGTCCGTCACGTCCGTGCGGTCCTCGGTGATCCACTCTGCGGGGAACGTGCGCTCCGAGTTGGCCACCTGCTCCAGGGGGACCTTGTCATAGCGCACCGAGTAGATGTCGCCGGGTTCCCGTAGGATGGTGGCCATGTAGCCCGACTCGCCCTCGGCAGCCAGGAGCGCCGCCTTTTGCCCCACGGCGTAGGCCTCGGCCAGGTCGACCGTGGAAGCGTAGGCGATATCGTGACGCTGGTGGGTGCCGGGGACGTTGGAGCGCGCCGAGCCCTGCACCGGCAGGCCGTGGTCGTTCAAATAGTTGACGACCATAGAGGCTACCGTCGTGCGGCTGGCGGAGAACTGCACGTGACCGAACGAGTCCCGCGTCTCGCCGAGATCACCGAGCTCCAGCCCCTCGCTCACCACCACCACCGCCCGGCCGCGCTTCTTGACCATGTCGTTCACCCGGTCGGCCAACTCGGGCATCTCTATGCCCGACTCGGCGAGTACGATCAGGAGCGGCATCTGGCGCTCGGGATCGGCCAGGCGAGCGGCCGCGGGGATATAGCCGATGCGCCGGCCCATGGCCTGCAGCACCAGGACGGGGTCCGCCGGGCTGGAGCCGCGGTTCTCCTCCTCGGCCCCCTGCACCATGAGCGCCCAGAGGCGCGCCACGGAGCCGTACCCCGGGGTGTGGTCGATCAGCTTGAACTCGGAATCGCCCACGTCGTTGTCGATGGTCTTGGGCACGCCGACGGCCACCAGGTCCAGTCCCCGCTCGGCGGCCAACTGGGCCACCTTGTGGGCGGTGTCCATCGAGTCGTTCCCGCCGTTGTAGAAAAAGTAGCCGACGTTGTGCGCCCTGAAGACCTCGATCACCCGATCGAAATCCTCGGCCTGGTCCGGCTTGAGCTTGTAGCGGCACGTGCCGATCGCGCCCGCGGCCGGAGTGACGCTGAGGAGCGCGATCTCCTCACGGCTCTGGGCCGAGATATCCAGGAGCTCCTCCCGGAGGACGCCCTCGATGCCGTGGTAGCCGGCGTACACCGTGCCAAAGCGGTCGGGCATCTCCAGGCAGGTCTCCACGACGCCGCGCAGCGAAGAGTTGATGACCGGCGACGGCCCACCCGACTGCGCGACGACCACATTCTTGTTCATCGTCTTGCTCCGTTCTTTGCTATCGTCTCAAGAACCCGTACCCACTGGGTACGGGTTCTTGGGGTCTCGTCTCGGCAGCCTAGTCGATCCACTCGGTATGGAACGAGCCGGGCTTGTCGGTGCGCCGGTAGGTGTGGGCGCCGAAATAGTCCCGCTGGGCCTGGGTCAGGTTGGCCGGCAGGCGATCGGTGCGGTAGGCGTCAAAGTAGCCCAGCGCCGACGAGAAGGCCAGGCAGGGGATGCCCAGTTCGACGGCCGTGGTGACCACCCGGCGCAGGCATGCCTGGCGCTCGAGGATCTCCCCCTTAAAGTAGGGATCCAGCATCAGGTTGGTCAGCTTGGGGTCGCGCTCGTACGCGGCGGTGATGTCGTTCAAGAAGCGCGCCCGGATGATGCAGCCGGCCCGCCAGATCTTGGCGATCTCGCCATACTTCAGGTCATAGTCGTACTCTTCGGAGGCCGCCCGCAGGAGGCCCATGCCCTGGGCGTAGGAGCAGATCTTGGCGGCGTACAGCGCGTCGCGCACGTCGTTGATCAGCTGCTGCCGATCGCCTGTAAATGCCGCCTTGGGGCCCGAGAGGACCTTGCTGGCCGCCACGCGTTCTTCCTTGTAGGCAGAGATGATGCGTGACTCGACGGCGGCGTTGATGGTCTGCGTCGGAGCGCCGAGGTCCAGCGCGCTCTGGGAGGTCCACTTGCCGGTGCCCTTTTGCTGGGCCTCGTCGAGGATAACGTCCACCAAGGGCTTATTCGTGTCGGGATCAACCTTGGTAAAGATGTCCCGGGTGATCTCGATGAGGTACGACTGCAGCTCGCCCTCGTACCACTCGGCAAAGATCTCGTGGAGCTCCTGCGCCGAGAGGTCCAGCGCGCGGTGCATCACGTCATAGGCCTCGGCGATCAACTGCATATCGCCGTACTCGATGCCGTTGTGCACCATCTTCACATAGTGGCCGGCGCCGCGGGGGCCGATATAGTCCACGCAGGGCTCGCCGTCCTCGGCTTTGGCGGCGATGGCCTTGAAGATGGGCTCCACCATCCGGTAGGCCTCTTGCTGGCCGCCGGGCATGATCGCCGGGCCCCACAGGGCACCCTCCTCGCCGCCGGACACGCCGGTGCCGATATAGTTGATGCCCTCGCCGCCCAGCGCCTCGGCGCGCCGCTCGGTGTCCTTGAAGAAGGAGTTGCCGCCGTCGATGATGAGGTCGCCCTTCTTCAGCAAGGGCTTGAGCTGGCCGATCACGGCGTCCACCGGGGCGCCGGCCTGCACCATGAGCATCACCTTGCGGGGCTCCTCGAGCGAGTCCACCAGTTCTTCGAGCGTCTCGCAGCCCTTGATGTTCTTGCCCTTGGCCCCGCCCTCGATAAAGTTCGTCATCCGCTGGGTGGTGCGGTTGTAGACGGCAACGGAAAAGCCGTTGCGCTCCATGTTCAGCACCAGGTTCTCGCCCATCACGGCGAGGCCGATGAGACCGATGTTATACTTGTCTGCCACGGTGTCCTCTCCTTTACCTCTCGCTCTTGAGCCGGTACAGCATCTCGCCGGCGCGCGGCACCACGAGCAGGTCTTCATCCTGACGCGCCGTCCACTCGTCCACGTCGATCTCGGCGGGGTCCATGTAGCCGAGGTTGATCCGGTCGCAGCGCTCCTTGGGGATGCGGGTGGCCAGCACCACGTTGATCCGCGGCGTCTCCACGCCATCCTCGTAGGTGCCGGCGCCCTTGACGTGGGTCGAGTGCGCCATGACGCCACCGGGCACGTCGGCAAAGCGATCCATCTGCTTGAGGAAATAGTCGCGGACGTGGTACCCGATGCGGTCCAGCACCTTGCCGTGGGTGTAGGACACCTCGTCGATGTGGGGCGCATAGATGATCACCGTGCCGCCATCGGCCACCACCGGCTCCATCTTGTACATGCCCTTGGCCGCCGTCCAGATGTCGTCGTACAGCTCGGGCATCACCGAGAGGACGGTCTTGTAGGGATGATCGACCCACACGACGTGGGTGTGCGAGGAAAGGTCCGCGGCGGCCGCCTGGGCCTCCTTGGGCTCCCCACAGTAGAGGCCGGCGAGGTCGTGGTGCCCGCGAACGACCATGCAGCAGGCATAGGCGGGCACGTTGACAAAGGAGGCGGCCTCCTCGATCACCTCGCGCACCGGGGTGCGCGGCGTGCCGATGATCTTGACGTTGGTGATCACCGCGCCCAGCCAGTGGGTAAAGTTCGTCACGTCGGCGCCGCTAACGCCGGGGAAGAAATACTTGAGCCCACCAGAGTAACCGGCCACCTCGTGCGGGAAGACGGGCCCGCAGATGATGATCTGGTCATAGTCGAACAGGCGCTTGTTCACCGTGACGTCGACGTCCTGCTCCATCAGCCCACCGCTGAGCTCCTTGATGCGCGAGGCGGGGATGGTGCCGATCTTGGTCACGTCGTTCACGAAATCGTGGTTGTACACCCGCGAGCCGGCGAACGTGCCGTCCGCGTCGGGCGACACGCCGACGAGCCGCGAGATCTCCTCGGGCGTCATCCCCTTGTGGGTGCCCAGGGCGATCATAAAGTCCAACACCCGCACGCGGTCGCGCAGCAGGTCGGTGATGATCCGATAGACCATCGGGATGGGCCCGCTCCGCGTGCTGTCGGGGATGATCACCAGCACGCGCTTGTCCGAGAGGGGCAGTTGGCCCAACGCCTCGGTCAAGATGTCGCGGGCCTCTTCCTCGGTCAGGAAGCGATCCGTAAAGCCGGTACCGATAACCATTCTTGTTACCTCTTCCAGGGCGGGGTCGAGGGCAGGGCCTTGTCGAACTCGACGATCAGGCTGGCCTCGTACTCGCCCTTGTAGGTGCCATCGAAGAACTTTTGGAGCCCCTCATTGAAAAAGCGCTCCCAGGACTCTTCTTCGTGCCCGGGGTCGATGGGGAAAAAGAGGGCGTTGTTGTCGCGGGCGGCCTTCATGTCGCCGGGCGCGTCGCCGATCATGAGCTTGTGATCGTCGGCATAGTGCTCGTCCGCCGCAATGTGGATGTGCTCCGACTTGGTGCCCATCTCCTGGCCGGCGATGACCTTCACGTACTCGTCGATCGAGTGCTCCGTCCACTCGCGCACCAGCGCCTCGGTCGGCGTCTGCGAGACGACGATGCAATCGGCGTGCTGGATGATCGTCTCCAGGCTCTCGCGGACGTACGGGAAGGGCGGCACGTCGTGGACCATGTCGGCGATCGTGGCGTTCACCGCCAGGCTCCACTCCAGGGCGCGGGTGAGCTCCGCGTCGCCCGTGGTGCGCACCAGCTCTTCCAGCGAGTCGTTGGAGAGCGGCTTGCCCGAGGCGATGAACTCGCGGATCTTGGGCGCCTGGGGGATGTTCGCGTGACGGTGCTGGACCTCGGCGCGGTCCCGGAGCAGGTCAAAGACCTGGATCAGGGCCGGCCAGCGGTTCACGCCGCGCCACTTGGAATATAGGTTGACGAACTCGGAGGCCTCGCGGGCGTACTTGCTCACCGCCTGCAGGCCCCAGTGCTTGATGATGTTGGGAGTAAAGCACTCCTTGTGCTTGATCTCCATGGTGTCAAAGGCACACCCGTCCGAGTCGATGCACACCAGGAAGGGGTGCTCGCGCTGCATGTCTGCCAGGGGACGGGCCACTTCCGGGATCTGAACCACCACGTTGCGCTCCTTTCGGATGTTCGTATCGATCGATCGGGAACTAGACGCCGCCGTAGGCGATGAAACCGCCGTCCACCAGGACGGTGACGCCATGGACAAAGCGGCTGGCGGGCGACGAGAGCCACAGCACGGTGCCAATCAGCTCCTCCGTCTCGCCATAGCGGCCCATCGGGGTGTGGCCGACGATGGTCTGGCCGCGCGGGGTCATCTCGCCGGTCTCCGCGTCGGTCAAGAGGAAGCGGTTCTGCTCGGTGAGATAGAACCCGGGCGCGATGGCGTTCACCCGGATGTTCTTGGAGTAGTTTAGGGAGATGTGCGCGGCGAACCACTCGGTAAAGTTCTTGACCGCCGCCTTGGCCGCCGAGTAGGCCGGGATGTTGGTCAGCGGGCGGAACGCATTCACCGAGGCGATGTTGATGATGACGCCCTCGCCCTTGTCGGCCAGCACCTTGCCAAAGGCCTGGGTGGGCAGCAGGGTGCCGACAAAGTTCAGGTTGAACACCCACTGAAAGGCGTCCTGGGGCAGGTCAAAGAAGGAGAGATCGGCGCTGGTGGTGGCGCGCCGGTTGTTGCCGCCGGCCCCGTTCACCAGGACGTCCACCGTACCGAACGCGTCGAGGACCTCCTGCACGGCCTGGTCCATCTTTTCGCGGTTCAGGACGTCGGCCTGCACGCCGATCGCCTCGCCGCCCTCCGCCACGATGGCGTCGGCCGCGGCCTTGGCGGCATCCAGGTTAATGTCCAGCAGCGCCACCTTGGCGCCGGCCTTGGCATAGCCCTTGGCCAGGGTGGAGCAGATCACGCCGCCGCCGCCGGTGAGGACGACGACCTTGCCCTCGACGCTAAACAGATCGCTGACGTATTTGGGTTCCATGCTGTTGCCTCCTGCTCGATGCTGCTAGTCGCTGAACGGGGTCACGTGCTTGACAATGTGCGATTCCAGCGCGGCATAGTGCTCGGTCTCGTTCGCCTCCAGGACGGCATACAGCCGATCCTTGAACACCGAACGGCCCTCCGCGT
>JAAZBQ010000909.1 GCA_012513725.1 Chloroflexota bacterium | reverse complement strand
GAATCGACGTCGGGCTGATCAAAGGGGTTCACCCCGAGGATCTTGCCGGCCACCGCGGTGGCGTACTCCCAGCGAAAGAACTCGGCGCCGAGGTCATAGACGTCGCGCACCGGGAACGCCATCACCGGCTCGCCGGCCGCCGCGAGGCGGGCGACAGCGGCATCCGTCTCGGCGTTGTCGTCCGTCATCAGGCGCAGGTACACCCAGAAGCGGTCGCTGCCCAGCGCCTCCGGCGGGGCGAGCGGCTCACCCACCACGGGGACGATGCCCCGCCCCCCCTTGCCGGTGCTCTCGGCGACGAGTTGCTCCATCCAGGGGCCAAAGGCCCGCAGCCCGGGGGAGGCGAGCAGCGTCAGCTTGTCGCGTCGGGGCGAAGCATCGGCCGCCAGGGCGCCCATCGCGGCGCCGAGGACCATGGCCGGATTCTCGCCTTCGGCCAGCGTCACCCGGCAGGCCCTGGCCATCTCTTCCGCCCGTTCGAGGAGCCGATCGAGATCGATCCCCAAGAGCGCCGCGGGCACCAGGCCAAAGAGGGAGAGCCCGGAAAAGCGGCCGCCAACGTCCGGCGGGTTCAGGTACAGGGCGCGAAAGCCCTGGGCCGTGGCCAGCGAGGCGAGGGGCGTCTCCGGGTCGGTGATGGCGATCATGTGCGCCGGCCATTCCCCGTCGCCCAGCTCGCTCTCGCACCGCTCGCGGAAATACTCGTACAGGGTGCGCATCTCGGGGGTAGTGCCCGACTTGCTAGAGACGATAAAGACCGTCTCCTCCAAGCGCAAGCCCTCCTCCACGCGCAGGATCTGGGTGGGGTCCGTGGAATCGAGGACGGTGACGTCCAAAAAGCCCTTGGCGACGCCGAACGCCTCGCGGTACACCTCGGCCGCCAGGCTGCTGCCGCCCATGCCCAGGAGCACGGCGCGGCGATAGCCGACCGCCTGCAGCTCGACGGCCAGCGCCTTCAGGCGGCCGACCTCCACCCGCATGATGCTGGGCAGGTCCAGCCAGCCCAGGCGATCCTCGATCTCCTGGACGGCGGCGGGGTCCTCTTTCCACAGGCTGCCGTCGCGGCCCCAGATGCGCCGGGTGGTGCGCTCCTGGCGCAGGCGCTCCAGTGCCTCGGCAACGAGGGGCTCCCACTCGCCCAGCCGCCGCCAGGGCTCCTTCGTCATGCTCGCCAGGGATTGCTCGACACTCTCCATACGGAATACTCCTGCGTCGCCGATATCCGCTATAGCGCACTGCAAGGCAATATAGGGTCAGCGCCTGGGGTTGTCAAGTGTCTGCGACAGCTGCACCCATTGACGCTCCCTAACCCCCGGCGTACGATGGGCGGCACGAACGCGTTTACACAAGGGAGCACCCATGATGAGCAAGGGAAACGTCCTGGACGGCATGCTGGAAACCGGCGTGGTGGCCATCGTACGGCTCGATTCGTCAGAGAACCTGGTGCGCGTGGCCGAGGCGATCGCCGAGGGCGGCGTGCGCCACATCGAGTTCACCATGACGACGCCCGGGGCGCTGCGCACCCTGGAGGAGGTCAGTGGGCGCCTGGGCGGGGACGTGGTCTTTGGCGCCGGCACCGTGCTCGATAGCGAGTCGGCCCGGGCGGCGATCCTGGCCGGCGCCCGGTTCATCGTGGCGCCGAACCTGAACCCGGACGTCATCCGCCTCTGCAATCGCTACGGCGTAGTGTCGATGCCCGGCGCCCTGACTCCCACCGAGATCCTGCAGGCCTGGGAGGCGGGCGCCGACGTGGTAAAGGTGTTCCCCTGCAACATGTTTGGCCCCGGGTACCTCTCGGCCGTCCTGGCGCCGCTGCCCCAGGTGCGCCTGGCGCCGGTGGGCGGGGTGGACGCGGACAACGTCAGCGCCTACATCCGCGCCGGCGCCGCCTGCGTGGGGGTGGGGTCGAGCCTGGTGAGCAGCCGGCTGGTGGCCGGCGGCGACTGGGCGGCCCTCACCGAGCGGGCGAGGGCCTTTGTGCGCGGGGTGCAGGAGGGCCGCGCCTAGCCACTCACTCGTACCGGAGCGCTTCGATGGGATCCAGATTGGCGGCGCGGCTGGCGGGATAGATGCCAAAGAACAGGCCCACGACCACCGAAAAGCTCACCGCTAGGAGGACGGCCTGGCCGGAGACCACCGTGGTAAACGCATCCAGGGAGTTCACGACGGTAGCCATCGCCCAACCCATGGCGATCCCCAGCCCGCCGCCCACCACGCTGAGCACCACCGACTCGATGAGGAACTGCCACAGGATGTCACGGCGCTTGGCGCCCACGGCCTTGCGAATGCCGATCTCCCGCGTGCGCTCGGTCACCGAGACCAGCATGATGTTCATGATCCCGATGCCGCCCACCAGGAGAGAGATCCCGGCGATGGCCCCCAGAAAGATCGTCAGGTAGCGCGTGATCTCGTTGAACACGCTGAGGATCTCTTCCTGCGAGGCGACGGTAAAGTCGTCCTCCTCAAACTCGATGTTGTGCCGATCGCGTAGGACCCAGGTGATCTCCTGGATGGCGGCATCCATGCTGGCCTCGTCGATCGCCGAGACGTACAGGGTGTCCACCCGCATGCCGCTGGCCGTCAGGTAGCGGCCGGGATACAGCCTGTGGGCCGCGGTGGACAGGGGCACCAGGACGAACGAGTCGCGGTTGCCGAATCCTCCCGGGCCGGCCCCGCCCTTTTCCTCCATAACGCCGATCACCCGAAAGGGGACGCGGTTGATGCGGATGGTCTGATCGAGGGCCAGGTCGGCCAGACCAAAGAGGTCTTTGGCCGTCTGCGCGCCCAGGAGCGCCACCCGCCCCCTGGCGGCATCGTCTCCGGAGGCGAAAAAGGTCCCGAGCGCCACGCGATGGTTGCGGACGAACTCCCACTCGGGCGTCGTGCCCCGCACGGGCACCGTCACCGTCTCGCTGCGATAGGTCACCGTGCCGGTGCGCTCGGTCTCCGGCGCGATCGCGGCAATGTGGACCGTCTGGGGATCCGCCATGATGGCCTCAGCATCCTGGCGGGTTAGCGGCTCATAGGCGCTCGCGCCCCCGGGGCCGGAACTCTGCAGTTGGCTCAGGCTCCCGCCGATGACAAAGATCAGGTTGGAGCCGATTCCCTGCACCTGCGAGGTGATCGCCGCCCGGGCGCCCTCCCCCACCGAGAGCAACCCGATGACGGCGCCGGTGCCGATGATGATGCCCAGCATGGTCAACGCAGCGCGCAGCTTGTTCGCCCGCAGGCTGCGGAGCGACATGGCGATGCTCTCCAGAACGCTCATCGCTCGGCCACCTCCGCGGGCTCCCCCGGCGCGTCGGCCAGGGACGCCGCCCAACGGGGATCGGCCACGGGCTCATCGGAGACGACTTGTCCATCGCGCAGGCGCACGATGCGCTGGGTGAACGCGGCGATATCCGGCTCGTGGGTGACGAACAGGACGGTGATTCCCTGTTCGACATTCAGCTTCTGGAAGATGGCGATGATCTCCAGGCCGGTCTTGGTATCCAGGTTGCCGGTGGGCTCATCGGCCAGGATGATGCGCGGCTCGTTGATCAGCGCCCGGGCGATCGCCACCCGTTGCTGCTGCCCGCCGGAGAGCTCATTCGGCTTGTGGTGCATGCGGTCGGCCAGGCCGACGAGCTCCAGGGCCTCCATGGCCCGCTCCTTGCGCCGCCCCACACCCGAATACACCAGCGGGATCTCGACGTTAGAGAGCGCCGTGGTGCGGGGGAGGAGGTTGTACGACTGGAAGACAAAGCCGATCCGCTTGTTGCGGATCTCGGCGAGTTGGTTGTCGTTCAGACGCGCGACGTCGGTGCCGGCCAGAAAGTACTGCCCGCTGGTGGGTCGGTCCAGACAACCGAGGAGGTTCATCAGCGTGCTCTTGCCGGAGCCCGAGGGCCCCATGATCGCCGTGAGCTCCCCCTCGGCGATCTCCAGGTCGATGCCACGCAGGGCATGCACCTCGACATCGCCCATCTGGTAGACTTTGCGGATATCACGTAGCTCGATCAGCATCAGAACCCCCCAAGGCCCACCCCGGAGAGGAGCCCATCGCGCGGCCGGGCGACCACTACATCCTGGCCGGGCTCCAGCCCGGAGAGCACCTCGGTGTACGTATCGTTCGAGATGCCGGTCGTCACGTCGACGCGGGCCAGGGCGCCGTCCTTGAGAACCTCGACATAGCGGCCCTGCGCGTCCCGGAGCAGGGCGCGGTTGGGCACCACGATGACGTCCTCCTTGCGTTCGACGACCAGATCGATGGCGGCGGTCATCAGCGGCTTGAGATCCAGTTCGGTGGGGCCGAGGCCGATGGTGACGGTATAGTTCACGATGCCCTGGGCGTTACTGCCCAGGAGGTCGATGCGCGAGACGGCGCCCGTCAGCGGGGCGTCGGGGTAGGCGTCGAGGATCACCGCCGCCTCTTG
>JAAZBQ010000158.1 GCA_012513725.1 Chloroflexota bacterium | reverse complement strand
GCTGCGGCCGATCAGGGCGATGGCCTGCCGCGCCAGGGCGTCGGTGACGGGGTTCGCGCCGATGGAGGTGTAGGACTCGATCGCCTGGCAGAGGGCGTCGCTGCCGGTGCTGGCGGTCACCTCCGGGGGCATCCCGGTCATGAGCGCCGGGTCCACGATGGCCACCCGGGCGAACCAGCGGTCGTCGCGGATCGAGTACTTGACCCCTTCGCGGGGGTCGATGAGCACCGCGTTCTTGGTGACCTCGGCGCCGGTGCCGGCAGTGGTGGGTATGGCCAGGAAGGGCAGCCCCTCGTGCTCGATCTTACGGCCGCCGTGATAGTCCCAGATCGTGCCGGGCAGGGTGGCGACTCCGGCGATGGCCTTGGCCGCGTCGATGGCGCTTCCGCCGCCGAGGCCGATGACCACGTCGCAGCGCTCGCGGCGGGCCACCTCTACCCCCTCCTCGACCAGGGTCAGGGTCGGCTCGCCCGATACTCGGTCGAAAACGGTGAGGGCAACCCCTTGGGCGTCCAGCAGCGCGGTGGTGCGCTCGATCCACCCGGCGCGACGGGCGGCGCGGGCCCCGGTGACCAGGAGCGCCCGCCGCCCCAAGCGCGCGGTCTGGTGGCCCAGCGAATCCAGCGTGTCGACGCCCGTTACTAGCTGTGTGGGCAAGTAGAAATCGGCCAACGGGTTACCCTCCTCCGTGTGCATGGGACGATGCGCCATGGCGCCGTGCGTCCGCGCGCGGCGCCACGATGACGTGTTATCTGGTGTGCTCTATTGGAGAGGCAGGGCCCCGAGGGGGATGCGCTGCGGCACCTCGGCGTCGCCGTTGGCCGCCTCCCCATCCAGGCTGATGACGATATCGGGGGTCTCGCCCTCCAGGAACTCGCCGAGGGCGCGGGCCTCCTCGCCGGCCATCGCCATCGCCTCGGGATCTACCTCCTCAAAGAAGCGGATGGTGATGCGATCGCCGCGAGATTGCGGCCACCACATCCCCCGCACGATCCCGTCGATCATCACGGCGCCCAACGAGTCGCCGGCCCAATCGTACATTCGGTCGCGGTACTCGCGCGGCAGGAATCGGCCGGGATCCCGGTAGGCCATCAGGGCGCCGTCGCGGGGGGGCAGGAGCCGCACAAAGCGGTCGCCGTCGGGCCGGGCGGTGAGGCGCTCCAGGTCCTCGCGGAGCACATAGGCCTCCCCCTGGGTGCCCAACACCTCGACGTGGGCCAGGCGCGGGCCGAGGCCCATCAGCGCGGGCACCACCTGGCGCCGGCGCGCCGTGCCCAACCAGTGGACCATATCGCCGATCGTCACCGGACCATAGGCGTGCACATAGTGGAGGAGGACCCGCTCCAGGGCTTTGCGCGGGTCGATGGCGTTCAGGTTCACCTCGGGCAGCCAGGTGCTCAGCGCCGCATAGCGATCGCGGTCGCTCTTCCAGGAACCGCTGGGCTCTGCGTAGACCAGCTGCCCCTGGGCGCACAGGGCCGGGAGCAGCTTGGTGCCCAGGCGGAAGGTACTCGGCTCGGTGGCGCCGTTCTTCCCAAAGGGGAACTGCCGGCCGAGGACCGGCAACCACCGGGCCATCTCATCGGCCGTGCAGGCCCCACGGGTGCTGATGATCTCCAGCACCCGGGAGATGACGTCGTCCAGGCACACCGGTTGCTGGCCGTTGTTCTGAGAGGCGTCCGAGACGAGGTACGCCAGATAGGTGCTGACGTTGCTCTCGGCCAGGGCCTGGGTGGCCCGAAAGTAGGCGGGCATGTCCTCGGTGGGGACGATGTGCAGGTCCGAGTGCATGGCGGGCAGGCGCACGAGGCGTCGCCCGTCGTACAGGGCGCCGTAGAGGTCCTCCTTGGAAAAGCCATGCATCCGGGCCCACAGGGCGATGTAGGGGGTCACCGCGGGCCGGGCTCTGAGCGGCCCGACGTCACGCACCACGGATAGCACATCACGGCCCCTCGCCCTTGGGGAGAGGCTCTGCTTGGCAAGTGTCAGTGTTCTGACCTGATTTTCCGTTACGCGAATTGGCATCTTGTACCGTTACCGGTTCTAGTCAACGTTGTCCTAGATCCTTCTGGCATCCGACGTGTCGCGGAGAGGGAACGTCTGCCCCCATTATACCACGGCAGCCGCCGGATCCGCGGGGCCACGCGGCGCGCCCAGGCTGTCACCGCAACCGGGCACAACATCAGACGCGGGCAGGGTCAGTAGCGTTCCGGGACAAAGGTCTGCTCGTCGATAGGGGGACGTACATAGCCGACGTCTTTCTGACGCGGCGGGAGCTCGATGAACTCGGGCGTGAGGTCCTCGTACGGGATCATCCCGAGAAAGTGGCTGATGCAGTTCAGGCGTGCTCGCTTCTTGTTGTCCGCGTTCACCACGTACCAGGGCGACTGCTTGGTGTCGGTGTAGCGGAACATCTCGTCCTTGGCGCGGGAATAGTCCACCCAGCACCGCCGGGACTCCATGTCCATCGGGCTCAGTTTCCAGCGCTTGGTGGGGTCGTCCAGGCGCTCTTGGAAGCGCCGCTCTTGCTCGGCGTCGGAGACCGAGAACCAGTACTTGATCACGAGGATCCCCGAACGGATCAGCATCCGCTCGAACTCGGGACAGGAGCGCAGGAACTCCTGGTACTCGTCCTCGGTGCAGAAACCCATCACGCGCTCGACGCCGGCGCGGTTGTACCACGACCGGTCAAAGAAGACGATCTCGCCAGCGGCGGGCAGGTGGGCGATGTAGCGCTGAAAGTACCACTGGGTGCGCTCGCGCTCGGTGGGCACCCCCAGGGCCACCACCCGGGCGAAACGGGGGTTTAGGGGCTCCATGAACCGCTTGATGGTTCCGCCCTTGCCGGCCGCGTCGCGGCCCTCAAAGATCACCACCACGCGCAACCCCTGGTCCTTGACCCAGCCCTGCAGCTTGACCAGCTCGATGTGCAGCCGGCGCAGTTCCCGGCCATAGTCCTTCTTGGAGATTCTGCCCGGCGCCTGACGGCTGGCCTCGGAGAGATCGACTACGTCTGGGGCGGTTGCGAGAAAGGGGTCGGTAGCCTCGATAGGGTGTTTCGTGCGCGCCTTGTGCTGCTTGGCCATGATCTCACTCCTTTGTCGAGATCCCGACACGACGGCAAATGGCGGCCACCGCTTCCTATGTCGAGTATACCAGACCACCGGCCCCCAGGCAACGGCCCGTGCGGCTCTGTGCAGGGCGCACCTATGGTTTTCTGCCACGGGCGGGGCCGGCGACGTTCGCCGCCCCGCCCGCCGGGTGCTATAATCGTCGGACGTGTATTGTCCGCCCTCGTCACGTGATAGGAACGCCGCATGGATAGCACCAGAAACCGCACGCTGCTCGGGGTTGCGATCGGCCACGGGGCGCACGACGCCTGGTATGGCGTGGCCCCCATCCTCCTGGCCAGCCTGAGCGTCGGCCTCGGACTCGCCAACCAGGACATCGCCCTGATGCTCCTGTTGTACCAGTCCCTCTCGTCGATCACCCAGCCCTTCTTTGGCTCCCTGGCGGAGCGGATCGGTGGCCGTCCGCTGGCAGTGGCCTCCATCTTGTGGACTACGTTGCTGTTTAGTGGAACGCTGTTTGTCGAGTCCAAGATATTGCTCGGCGTGCTGATTTTTCTCGCCGGCCTGGGATCGGGCGCCTGGCATCCGCAGGGCACTGCGAACGCCACCATGGCCGGGGGCGCCCGCTGGGGGGCGACGGCGGCCTCGACCTTCTTCCTGGGTGGCACCGTGGGTTCCGCCTTCCTGGGCTCGGCCCTCGGAGGATGGCTCCTGGGCACCTACGACCGGCGCGCCCTGCTGGTCATTTCGGCCATCACCGTGCTCCTGGCCCTCACTGCGGTGCGCGCTTGGGTCCCCCGGTGGTTGGCTGTCCCCAAACGGGCAGCAGCGAACCCCCGGTCGGCGGCGGGGTCGGGCACCCGGCGCGCCTTCTGGGGGCTCCTGGCGCTGCTCCTGGTGGCCACCGCGCTGCGCTCGTTCGCGCAGCACGCGGTGAACACCTTTGTGCCCAAGTTTCAGCAGGACATGGGCGTCTCGCCGGACATCTATGGGTTGCTGATGTCCCTGAATCTGTTTGCTGCTGCGCTGGGCGGGGTGGCCGGCGCCTATCTCGCCGACCGCGTCGGCATGCGGCGCATCCTGGTGATCACCCTCCTGTTGGGGGGCGGCGCTCTGTTCGTCTTTATGCAGAACAGCAGCAGCCTGCTGGGGTACGCTGCTTTTGTGCTGGCCGGGCTGTTCTATGGGCCGTCACACACGCTGCTGGTGGTCTCGGGGCAGCGGCAGTTCCCCGACAAGATGGCGATGATGTCCGGCTTTTTCCTGGGGTTTACCTTTGTGAGTGGAGCAGGGGGGGCATGGGTCCTCGGGCTCCTGGCCGATCGCCACGGCCTGCCGGATATGCTGGGCTACCTGCCCTGGGCGCTGCTCCTGGCGGCGGTCTTTGCCTTCCTGGCCCTGCCGCGCCGAGACGCGCCCAGCCCTGAGCCCGTGCCGCAGGGCAGGGTGGCGGAGCAACCGGGGGGATAGCGCGACACCGAGACGCTAGCAAGCCGTAGGCGAAGGGCTTGTGCAACGCGCCGGGGGCAGCGGTACCACTTGGCCGCTCCCCCGGCGCGTTGCGTTCATAGAGACGCCGGGGGGAGATCGCACGATCTCCCCCCGGGTAAGTCTACGGCATGACGATCGCCCTGCTAGTTCAAGATGAGCGGAAGGCAGAGAACGATCTCAGGACCCGGACCGGTGTGGACCTCCAGCACCTCGAAGGGCAGGGGGCCTGACTCGCCACCGCCTGGCCCGGGGTTGACCACAGTAACCTCGACGGTCCTTTCGGTGGTCAGGTCATCCGCGGTGATGTCTGCCAGCAGCTCCTCCGACGAGATAAAGGTCGTGTTCTTGGGTGAGCCATCCCAGTGCACTGTGGCACCCGTGACAAAGCCCGTGCCCATCACCTTCAGACTGAAGCCAGGATCGCCGATCACGGCCTCGGACGGATCCAGAGACGTGAGGATCGGGACCGGATTCTCGGGTTCCTCTACCGCTAGGGCAAAGGTGGCGGTGATGTCGGTGTCCCCGCTGATCGTCACGGTGAGAGGATTGGTCGTGCCGCTCGCGTCACCGCTCCAGCCGACAAAGGTCCAGCCGGGCTCGGGGAGGGCGGTGAGTGCCACTTCGTCGCCGTAGGCGTAGGCCGCCTGATCGGGATCGATGTCCACGGCGCCCTGGCCGACGGTGCTGACCGTCAGGG
>JAAZBQ010000157.1 GCA_012513725.1 Chloroflexota bacterium | reverse complement strand
CCGGAGACTAACGATCCCGCCGAGTACGAGGCGCATCTCCTGCGTGGGCGCATCTTTCACCAGTGGATGGTGCGCCACCAGATGGGGCTGCCCATGGACCGCATCGCGGCGTGCTGCCCGGATCCCGACCTGGCGCGCTGGTGGCAGGCTGCCCAGCGCTTCCCCTGGCACGCCCTGCCCTCAGGCCTTCGCGTGGCCGAGATGCCGGTGGTGGCCCCGCTGGGGACGTTCCGGCTGTACGCCCGGTACGACCTGGTGGCGCTCGACCCCGAGGGCGAGGCGGTGGTGGTGGACTGGAAGACTCTCGAGACGCGGCCCCACCCACGCACGCTGCGGGAGCGCATGCAGACCCGCATCTACCTCTACACCCTCGTCGCCCTGGGGGATGTGCTCACCGGGGGCGCGCCGGTCGCCCCCTCTCAGGCCAGCATGCTGTATTGGTTCACGAACTACCCCGACGAGCCGGCCACCGTGCGTTACTCTCGGGACGACTATGAGCGCGACGGCGCCACCCTGACGGCGCTCGCCGAGCGGATCGCCGGGATGCCCCGGGAGGAGTACCTGCCCTCCGACGATCCGCTGCAGTGCGCTCGCTGCAACTATCGCACCCTGTGCAACGTGGCCGGCGCCGACCTCGCGATGGGTGACGCCCCGCAGGGGTGGCTGGACGAGGAACTGGCGTACCGGCTGGACCTGGACGAGGTGCCGGAGCTCGAGTATTAGGGAGTCGCGGCTCAGAACGCCGAACGCGCCGGACCCGGTCGGGGTTCGGCGCGTTGTTGGGCAGAGGCGCCGCGCTCAGCGCGAGTAGAACTCGATGACCTGGTCAAACTCGCAGATCACCGGAATCTCGGCGCGCTCGGGCAGGTGATCCACCCGCAAGGAGGCCTGGTCCGCGTTCTGCAACAGGTACGCGGGGGGGCTGCTCGAGTCCAGGGCATCCTGCAGGCCCTCCAGGTGGCGGCTGGTCTCCTTGATGGACACCACATCGCCCACCTGAACGCGATACCCGGGCACCGTCGTGCGCTGGCCGTTCACCAGCACGTGGCCGTGGGTGACGTACTGCCGCGCCGCATAGATGGTGGGCGCCAGGCCGCCCCGGTGCACGATGGCGTCCAGCCGCATCTCCAGGAGCTGGCTCAGCGAGTCGATGGGGTTGCCCGTCTTGCGCAGCGCCTTGCGAAGGTAGTTCCGCAGCTGGCGCTCGTGGATGTTGTACTGGGCCTTGAGGCGCTGCTTTTCCGTCAGCTGCCGCTTATAGTCCGATTCAGCCGAGCGTCGGCCAGTTCCGCGCCCGTGCTGACCGGGAGGGTTGGGGCGGCGCTCCATGATCCTGGCGGCCTTGGGCGTCAGCGCGATGCCCAGGCGCCGCGATATTCGTGTCTTGGGTCCTGTGCGGTTCACTATATCCTACTCCGTATCCTTTCCATTCATGCTCTGTGAGTGAACCCGAGGCGGGGGGCATTCTCTGCCCGGCCGTCGCCTCGGCCAACGACGCCGTATTATATAATGTTGAGCGCCTTACTACAAAATAGGCGGGCAGGCTCGTGGGGATGCGAGTAGGGGAGGGGGATCGGCGGGCGCACTCTCCGGAGACCGTGCGCCCGCCGGCAGAATCCGCGGTGCGTCAGACGGACAGATCGTTCAGGCTGTCGGCGTGCTTGACCAGGGTGCGGGGGCCGGTCAGCCGGAAGCCACGGCCCATGTACGACTGCGGATCGGTCCGCCCCCAGACCATGATCTCCTGGGTGTAGGGGCCCGGGATCACAAAGGGCGGGATGTCCTGGACGTGCGCGGTGGCCTCCCGGGCGACGTCGCGAATCAGGTCGCGGGCATCTTCCGGGGCCATGTGCAGGGCCAACTGCAGGCCGAGGCCCACCTTGACCTCGGCTGCGTAGATGCCGGGCACCAGGGCGCGCGCCTCCGCCGCCATCTTGTCGTCGCCGCTGACGAACACCGTCGGCACCCCCATGGCACCGGCCATCGCCGCCCGGCAGCCGAACTCGCCGAGTTCCTGTCCGTTGATCTTATAGTACTCTACAGAGGCCGACGAGTACGTGTGGGCTAGGTTGGCGTTCTCCGTGCCGGCCATCGCGTGCTGCCCGAGGAAAAAGAGGGCGTCAAAGGACTCGTCGAGATGGTAGGGCGGCGAAATCGGGCCGCGGCTCAGTAGCCGAGCCCCCCGCGGAAAGCGGTCGACGTCCACCGATCCGGGCCCGTGGCCATCCCACACCCAGATCTCGGCGGAGGGATCGGCCTGCTGGATCCCGGCCACGCAGGCGCGCAGCTCCTCGGTCATCAGGCGCACGGCCTGGGGGTAGCCCGGCGTATCGGTGCCGGTCTGGTCCCAGCGCGACACGCCGGCCACGCCTTCCAGGTCGGTCAGGACATAGATCTTCACGGTACTCCTCCCTGCTGCGACACTACTCGGTGGGTTGCACTACCTCTGGAATGCGGACACCACAGCGCTCGGCGGCGTCCACGACGCGCTGCCAGGTGGCCTCGGGCAGTTCGAGGCCGTTCCGCAGCCGCTCCTCGCGGCTGCGCCATTCCGACTCTCCGGGCACCAGGATCTCCTCGACGCCGGGGGCGGGCCGGCCGGCCTTGATCGCCTCGATGAGGTCGTCCATCATCTGCCGATACTCGGCCAGGGGCAGAAAGGCCTCGACGTTCAGCGCGGTGAGCACGGTGCCGAAATCGCTGGTGTAGGTCGGCAGCGGCGCGCAGCCCACGCCCGTCAGTCCGCCAGCCAGGGCCTCTACCATGAACGCGAGGCCGGAGCCCTTGTGGGCGCCAAAGGGCAAGAGCACGCCTCCGCGCTTTTGGTCCTGCGGGTCGGTGGTGGGGTTGCCCTCGGCATCCAGGAGCCAGCCCGCCGGGATGGGGACGTCCTTGTCGATGGCCGCCTCGATCTTGCCCCAGGCCACCACCGAGGTGGCAAAGTCGAAAAAGACGGCGGGGAAGCGCCCCGCGGGCACTGCCCAAGCCATGGGGTTCGTGTTGAACGCTGGGCTGACGCTCCCGAACGGCGCGACCGTGCCCCCCTTGCGCGAGCCGGTGCCCATCACCGTGGCAATGAACCCCTCCTCCGCGGCTTGCACCGCGTACTCGCCCATGCGCCCCGTATGTCCGCAGTTGCGCACCGTCACCACGGCGACATCGTGCTCGCGGGCCTTGTCCATCGCCATCTCCATCGCCTGGCGGAGGACCATCTGGCCGAAACCACGCCCGCCATCGATCAGCGCCGTGGTGGCGCTCTCCCGGGTGACCCGCAGCGTCCCGTGGGGATCGAGCCGGCCCGACAGGATGGCCTCGACATACGACGTGACCCGCAGGACGCCGTGGGAGTCGTGGCCAACGAGGTTGTTCTCCACGAGCGAAGCGGCCACCTGGGCGGCGCTCGTCTCGGGTGCTCCCGCCGCGGTGAGGATCTGGGAGAGCACGGGGACCAGCGCGTCGCGGGTGATACGGATCATGGGCTATCGCCTCCTGGCGTGTGCGTCCTGCGGGCTGTGGCGTGTTGCGGCGGATTCTAGCACAGGGCCAGGCGGGTGTCATGCAGAGGCCCTGACGGGTTGATGGTTTGCGCCGCCACCTGCCTTTCGGTACACTCGGAATACGTGGCGCGGCCGACCCCGGCCGATTCGATAGCGACGCAGGAAGGGTGGAACATGGCGGAACAGGTGATCACGCCGCTCCGGAACGTCGATGGGTTGCAGATGGTCATGGTGCGGCAGGAGTGGGACCAGCCGCACATCCAGGACGTGCCGGCGGCCGTCGAGGCGGCCCTGGCCCAGAGCGGCGCACTGGAGCGCATCCGGCCCGACGCCGAGATCGCCATCACCGCCGGCAGCCGCGGGATCGCCGCGCTGCCCGAGGTGCTGCGCGCCATCATCGCCCAGGTGCGCGCGCGAGGAGGAAAGCCGTTCCTCTTTCCGGCGATGGGCAGCCACGGCGGTGGCACTGCCGAGGGCCAGCGCGACCTCCTGGCCGGCCTAGGGATCAGCGAGGAAACGATGGGCTGCCCACTTCGGGCGTCGATGGAGGTCGTGCGCCTGGGTGAGATCGCCGAGGGGGTGCCGGTGTACCTGGATGCCATCGCGTCCCGGGCCGACGGCATCATCGTCGTCAACCGCGTGAAAAAGCATACGAACTTTGACGGCCCGATCGAGAGCGGCCTCTCCAAGATGGCCGTCATCGGCATGGGCAAGCACGCCGAGGCCGTGGCCGTTCACCAGCACGGCAACTATGGCCTGCGAGAGTACATCCCGGCGGTGGCGCGCATCGTCTTCCAGCGAGCGCCGGTCCTGGCCGGGCTGGCCCTCCTGGAGAACGCCCGGGGCGGCCTCGCCGACCTCGTCGGCCTGGAGCCCTCGCGCATCGTCGACGAGGAGCCTGCGCTCCTGGTGCGGGCCAAGGATCTCTCCCCCAAGATCCCGTTCCACGACCTGGACATCCTCCTCGTGGAGCAGATGGGCAAGGAGTTCTCGGGCACGGGGATGGACTGCTATGTCATCGGGCGGCGCCGCATCATCGGCGAGCCCGAGTGGCCGGAGGCGCCGGAGATCCGGTCGCTGGTGCTCTTGCGGCTCACCGACGCTTCCCACGGGAACGCCGTCGGCGTGGGGCTGGCCGATTTCGCCACCGAGGCGCTGGCGCGCCGCATCGATTGGGAAGTCACCAAGCAGAACGTCATGACCTCGGGAAACCTGGAGAGCGCCAAGTTACCGTTTGTGTACCCCACAGACCGCCAGGCGCTGGAAGCGGCGGCGTTCCGCGAACGCGCCACTCCCATGGACCAACTGCGGGTCGCCTGCATCCGCGACACGCTGCATCTACAGCATCTACTGGTGTCGGAGCCACTGGCCCGCGAGGCTCAGGGCCGGGATGACCTTCGGGTGGTGGGGGAGCCGGGGCATCTGCCGTTCGACGAGGCCGGGACGTGGTCCTCGCCGTTCGCGACCTGAGGGGAACGCCGCGATATCCGGTGCTCACTATGACCAAGAGGCCGACCCGTGTGGAGGTCGGCCTTGGTTGTGGATGGGGGTGGGCGCCTCGGGCCGGGTCAGTAACGGGCAAAGCGGGCGACGTTGATGACAAAGACCGTCGCGCGGTGGGGCGGGTGCTCGGGCGGCGCCAGGTCGGTGCTCATCTCTGGGCCCGCGTGGGCGTTGATCACCTCCAGCGTGCGGTCGACCTCCTCGTCGTCTACGCCGACCAGGAGGGTCACGTATCCGCGTCGCCAAAAGCCGCCGGTGCTACTGACGCGGGTAACGCTCAACCCAGCCTCCGTTAGCGCGCCGCTAACGTCGGGGGCGAAATCGTCACGAACGATTGCCATGACTAGTTTCATGCCGTGACCTCCCCTGTAATGCCTGAACCTCGCCGTTCCTCTCTAGGCCTCGGTCTCCTCGTCCGCCCCAGGGTTCGCCGGCTCGTCGGGCTGCTCCAAGACCACCGGTACCCGTAGAACGGAACCGTCCTGTGCCCGGGACTCGATGTAGCGCTCGGCGTCGTCGGTCGGGGCCTCGCCCTCCCAACGCACGCTGATGCGCACGCGCTTCCCTGGCTTGATGTCGCACAGGTCCCGCGACAGGATGATCTCTGGGGCGCTGGGCTGCAGTTCCAGATGGGCGGTGGCCATCCCATCGTTCCGCAGCGACAGCCGTCCGCCGAGATCGCCCCCGGCGCCGGACGTCAGGACGACGCTCTCGGCCGTGGGGTGGACGTCGGGCTCCAGGATGACGTTCACCACGGCCTGCACCTCCGCAGCGCCGCCGTTGGACTCTAGAAAGACGTACCCCTCACCATAGACCGCGTCGGCCGGGAACTCGTCCATGTCGGTGGTCACCCGGATCTCGACGGAACGCCCCGTCTCGCATTCGAACGAGGCACGGTCCACCACCAACCAGGTGTGATCGGTGCGCACCGAGCCGCGCAGCAACCCCAGGCCATAGTTGAACACTCGGAAGGACCCACCGACGGGGCCATAGTTACGGCTCTCGCCGAGATCGAGGAACGTCGTGTCGCAGGCCAGGCGGGGGCTGGCCACCGCAAAGCGCAGCGGCACCTTGGCCCGCCCCGCGTCGCTGTTTACCACCAGCGTCGCCTCGGCCGACTCGACGCCTTCCTCGAGCGCCAGCCCATAGGCCGCAGCGCGCACCTCTTGCACCTCTCCGGCGCGGCACACGCCCCGTAGGGGCTCAAACTCGGCCCAGGTGGCGTCCGACTGGAGGTTCCAGGCTAGCACACCGGTACCGTCGTTGGCGATCCGCAGGGTGCGCACGGCCGGCTGCGTGGGATCCGAGTAGCCAAAGTCTAGCACTTCGGGCTCGATCCGCAGCATGGCGCGGAGCACGGTGAGGGACACGGTGATATCCTGGATGGCAGCGCCCGCCGCAATGCGCAAGGCCGGCTGCTCGATCACCTGGGCACCGTGCTCGAACGCCTCGGTGTTCGCGCGCACCACCACGACGTGCTCGCCGCCGGGCGGCACGGTGATCTCGGTCTCCCCGGGCTCCAGCCAACCCACCAGCGGCTGCAGGGAGGCCTCCAGGGGCGCAGAGCCGCCGTTCTCGATGCGGAGGCGGCGCTCCTCCCGCTGGCCATAGGCGACTTCGCCAAAGGCGATGTGGGTGGTGTTCAGCAGCATGCGCGGCGCCAGCACCCGCAGACGGACGCTGACCGTCTGGGCGCCGGCGTTCGAGTGCACGCGTAGCGCCTCGGGCAGTGCGATGGGCCCCTCGTTCAGGCCAGCCGTATCCACCGAAACGGTGACCTGTTGCGCCTGGCCGGCCTCGCAGACGAACTGCTGGGGATGCACCTGCAGCCAGGGCGCAAAGGAGCGAACGGCGCCCTCCAGATGCCCGTCGCCGGGGTTCGCCACCCGCACGTGCGCTTCGCCGACCTGGCCGCTCAGCAGGTCGCCGAGGTCCAGGTGGGCGGGCTCCATATCCAGCACGGGCCGGCGCACCCAAGCGCGCGCCTCGATGCGTTCCTGGCCCGCGTCGCTGTCGATGACCAGCGCCTCCGACACGACCTGGCGGCCGGACGGCAGGCGCTCGGGCACGATCGTCACGCCGATGGCCGCCTGAGACTGCGGGGCGACGTGGAACTCCTGGCGTGCCAGGCGCAACCATTCCACCCGTGACGTGATGCGGCCCGTGAGCGGCTGTCGGCCGTCGTTCGTCAGGGTCAGCGGCAGCGAGCGCTCGCCCTCGCCCTGCACCTCGCCGAAATCGAGGTGAGCAGGCTCTACCTGGAGCGAGGGGCCGGTGGGCACGTCGGCGGTGATGGCCACCCACTGGCGCCCGGCGTTCGTCTCGATAGAGATCGCCTGGGGCTCCGACGTCTGTCCGGGGTGCAGGTCCTTGGCGTGCACGGAGACAATGACCTTGGCCTGCCGGTCGACGGGCAGTTCGAACGCTCTGGAAGGGGCAGTGACCCACCCCACGTGCGACACGATGCGCCCCGCGATGGGCACCTCGCCCGCGTTGTGCAGGCTGATCACCACGCGGCGTGTCTCGCTGGCGCCCAGATCGGGGAGCCGCGCATGGCGCGGCTGCACTGAGAGCTTGGCAACCTTGGGCGGCTCCGGCCGCGCCGCCTCGGCGGGACGCGGCCGCTCACGTGGTTGCGCAGGGCCGGCGCCAAAGCGGGGATCCCGCTCAAAGCCCAGATCCGCCATGCTTCCCGCCTCGCCTGGGGCTCGGGGTGCCGGGCGCGTGGCGCGCGGCGGGGCCTGGGAGGGGGCCGGTGCGCTGGTGACGTGGGACCAGCCGGCGATCGGCTCCAGGGGGCCATCCATCTCGGTCCACAGCTCGGCGCTGAACTCGGCCGCCGAGGCGAACCGGCGCGCCGGGTCCCGGTGCGCTGCCCGGGCGATGGCCTTGACCAGCGTCGTCGGCGCGTCGGGCGCGGCGCGTTGCAGCGGCAGGTTGCGCGGGAGCCCCTTTTCCAGCAGGCGGCCCACCAGGAGGGCATACAGGAGCCTCCCCAGGGCAAACACGTCCGAGCGCACCGACGGGGGCTCCGTCTTGAGCTCGGGCGCCGAGTAGCCCGCCACGCTGCCATAGGCCTGGTTAGCGGTGGGCAGGAAGAGGTGCGTGAGTCCCCAGTCTACCAGGTGTACCTGCCCCTGCGCATCGACGATGACGTGCCCTGGCGAAAGGAAGGGCGTGTACAGCGCCGGATCCTGGCCGTGCAGGTACTCGAGGAGGTCCGCCACCTGCGCCCCCCAGTT
>JAAZBQ010000156.1 GCA_012513725.1 Chloroflexota bacterium | reverse complement strand
TGGTGGGGCCCGACGGCGCGCTGGTGGACTATGAGACCGCGCCGATGGAGCCCCAGGGCCAGGACGGCGAGGGGGCCTATACCTTTGCCGGGAGCATCCGCTCCCAGCGGAGCGGGCTGCACGGCTATACCGTGCGCATCTCGCCGCGGCACCCGGATCTCAGCGGCTCGCACGTAGCGGAGATGGCCATCTGGTCTTCCTGATCGCCCGATCTCCTGATCGCGTGATCGTCCGATAACCGCATAGGAACTCTCCGAGTCTCGTGGCCTACAGGCCCCGGCGTCGCCGACGCCGGCCCAGGGCGCGCGACCGATAGGGTACGGGGGGAAACGCCCGTGCCTCCCGCGCTTGAAAAGGAGAGACGCACCACGGGCCGTACTGACGGGCCGGCGTCTTGCCTTTGCAGCGCCGGCCCGTCTTTTTGTGTGGGAGGTCTGTCTTGACTGCTCGTGCCAATCCATCACGTCAGTACTATTTCTCCACCCGCGACCTGCTCTTGATGGCCGTCCTGGCGGGGCTGGGCGGCGTGGCCTCCACAGCGATCAACGCCCTGGGCGATGCGGTGCAGGCCGTGGTGGGCTTTGCCGGCACCACCCAGTGGGCGGCGGGCCTCCACGTCACGCTCCTGGTCCTGGTGGTGGGGCTGGTGCGCAAGAGCGGCGCCGCCACCCTGGCTGCCCTCCTCAAGGGGGGTGTGGAGGTTCTTTCGGGCAACACCCACGGCGTGATCGTCCTCCTGGTGAACCTGGCCGCCGGGCTGCTCATCGACCTGGTGTTCCTCGGGTTTCGCCGTCGGGATTCCCTGGTGGCCTACCTCCTGGCCGGGGCCCTGGCCGCGGCGAGTAACGTGTTCGTGTTCCAGCTGTTCGTCAGCGCACCGGAGGACGTCATCGCTTTTGTGTGGGGCATCGCCGGGCTGGCCGCCCTCTCCGGCGCGGTGCTCGGCGGCCTCCTGGCCCACACGCTCCTGGGGATCCTGCGCCGCAACGGCCTGGCCTCTGCCGAGCCCCTGGCCCACATGGGCTCTTGGCGCCAGCCGGCCTTCCTGTGCTTCTTCGTCGTCGCCGCCGTGGCCGGGGGCATCTACCTGCGCGGGACGCTGGCCGGCCCCCCCGCCGTGGAGATCGCCGGCAGCGTCGCGGCCCCCTATGCCTATAGTGTCGGCGAGCACGACCTGCCGGTGCAGGACCTGACCCTCGAGCTGCAGGGCATGACCCGGCGGGCGAGCGGCCCGCTCCTCCGCGACGTCCTGGCCCTCGCGGAGCCCGACTCCCACTATGGGGCGGTGCTCGTCTCGGCCACGGACGGCTACTCGTTCTTTATCGGCCGGGACGAGGTGGAAGCGAACGAGGAGCTCCTCCTGGCCGTCCGCGGGGAGGGCGCCGAGGCGACCTATGAGATCGCCGGCGCCCACAACGCCAAGGCCTGGGTGCGCAACGTCCAGGAGGTCCGTGTCGTGGCCGAGGCGGTCGTCGAGGTCGGTGGCCTCGTCGGGGTCCCCTACCCCTACAACCCCGACGAGTGGCAGTTCGAGATGGATAACGCCACGCTGGACCTCGGCAGTGGCCCGACCAAGTACCAGGGCGTGGTGTTCGCCGACCTCCTGGCTCGCTGGGAGCCCGCCGCCGAGGCCGCCGAGGTGGTGTTCCGGACACGTGCCGACGACGAGGAGGCCGTGGCGCTGGCAGACGCCCTCGACGACCGCACCCTGCGCCTTTGGACGGTGACCGACGGCGAGGGGATGCGCTTTGCCGCGGCCTACGAGGACGGCCGCGTGGTGGCCCGGGACGTGGTCGCCCTCGAGATCCGCTAGGGCGACCGTCCATTATGATCATCGCCCTCCACGGTCTCACCTTTACCTACCACGGCGCCCAGGAGCCCGCCCTGCGCGAGGTGGACCTCGCCATCGACGCGGGGGAGTTCGTGGTGCTCGCCGGGCCCAGCGGGTGCGGCA